>JANTGL010000156.1 GCA_024762915.1 Bacteroidales bacterium
AATGCAATACCTAAGCTGATAACGAAAAACAATGTTTTCATTTTTTCCAAATTTGCCTTGTTTGATTTTTTCTTTTCCATGACGTTTGATTTTGAGTTGATTAAAGTAAAAAGGATAAAAGGTTCAATTTATTTTATAAAAATTACAGGCAAAACATGTTCGCTGTCAAAGGTTCCGGTTTTTGTTTTTGCCGGTTGCCAATCGGGCATATTCCGAATTAATCTTACGGCTTCGTTATCCAAAAGCGGGTGTATGCTTCTTACAAGTTTTACGTTTTTAATTTTCCCGTATTGATTAATTGTAAATTTAACATATACTCGTCCTTGTATGTTTTGTTCTTTTGCTTTTTCGGGATAATTTAAATTATCTGAGAAATAGAGTCTTAAAGCATTTTCTCCTCCCGGAAATTGTGCTTGTTGCAAAATCTTATTTTTAATATTTAAAGGTAAGGGTTTTGTAAATTTATTATTTACGGAAATGCTTGTATCAATTTCTAAATTTATTTTAATATAATCGCCCGAAAATTCAGCTTTATTTTTGCTTTTGTAATTGAATGCAGCTAAAACTGTTAATAACGAAACAATGATGCTTATTTGCAAAAGCAGTCCTCTGTTTTCTTCTAATTTGTTATGTCGGTATTTTTTATTCATCTTAATATAAATCCTCCGGGTTTATTGCTTTGTTTTTAGTAAATACTTTAATACTGACAGACGGATATAACCTTACATCTCCTGTTTTTCCGATAATTTCACCTTTTGTAACACTGTCTCCGATTTGAAAAAACGATTGAAACAATCCGGAATATTTTACCGTGAAATCATCATTTAGTTTTTCGGTAATTATTGCTTCTTTCAAACCGAAAATATCATTTATTTCGGTTCCCGAAATAATTCCCTGTTCAAGTGCATAAACATTTGAAAAGCTTTTCACTTCATAAGTTACTTCTTTATGAGATACTGAAATACCGTTAATTTCATCGTTTTCAAAAAAAGGACTGATGACTTTATACGATTTTTCATCAAAAGGTTTATGATAAGTTTTATGTGCCGGTTTATGATTTTTAAAATAAATGTTTCCTGAAGAGACTATAAACCAAGATGCAAAAATTATTATTATAAGAACCGGTATTGAAATTATAAATCGCCTTTTTCTGATTTTTTCATTTTCGGGATAACTGATTAATTTTAGTCTGTTTTTTATTTCTTCTTTTGAAAAATTGCTGACAGGCAACAAATTGCTGTTTTGTAATGAAAGTTTTATAATCAACTTCGAATAATCGGGTTTGTTTTTATTTTCAGTGAGAACATTGTCAACAATAAATTCGTGGACAATTTTTATGTCGCCGGCTATGAGTTTGGAAACCGGATTAAACCAAAAAGCAGCTCGAAATAATTCAAAAATCAAATTATCAAGTGAATGAACTTGCCGAGCATGAATTTTTTCGTGTAATAATATTTGTTCTTGTTCTTTTTTATTTAAATTTTCAAATTCAGAATTTATAAAAATAAGATTAAAAAACGAAAAAGCACTTCCCGTGAATTCTGTTTTAATTATTGTAAATTGGTCATGTTTAACTTTTCGTCCTTTTTTTATGAGTTTGTAAACGGAAAATAAATTTCTTATAATCAGAGAAAAATATCTTAAAACACCCGAAATCCAAATAACAAGCAGGACTTTAACAATCGGAATGTTTTGGAAAAAATCAGTTTGTTTGCTTACAAAATTATTGTCAACTTGAACAAATCCGTTCAGTGAACCGGAATTTGAAACATTCAAGAGATGCAGAACATTTGTTTTAATACTTTCGGCACTAAATATTCCGGGTAAAAGCGGAATAATGATCCCGGTTATTAAAATAAAAATCAAATAATATCTGCTCCATTCAAAATAGGCAAGTTTGAAATAAAGGTATCTGTAAAACAGGTAAAAAATACTTGTCAGGACAGAAACTTCAAGCAAATATATAATTGTATTTAGGTTCATTTTTTTTCGCTGTCTTCAATTATTTTCATCATTTCTTCAATGTCTTTTTCGTTTAATTTGTTTTCTTTTACCATGTAGGATACAATATTTTTATAGGAATTATCGAAATAATCTTCCAATACATTTTTAAAGATAAATTTTCGATATCTTTTTTTAGAAATTTTAGGACTGTATTCATACGTGTTTCCGTATTGTTTGTATTTTAAAAATCCTTTTTTTTCGAGAATTCTTACAATTGAAGAAATCGTGTTGTAAGGCGGATTATCCGGCAACTTTTCAATGACATCTTTAACAAACCCTTTTTTAATTTCCCAAAAAATGCGCATTATTTCTTCTTCTCTTTTTGTTAATTGTTCCATAATTTCCTGCTTTGTTTATTTGTATAACGCAAAATTACAACTTTTATTTCAATTGTACAACTAAAAAGTAAATTAAATAACGTATAAATACGTTGTAAAACTGCTGTATGCGTTATTGCTGCTTCGTTTGCTAGATAAAAAATAATTTTTAAAATATTATGATAATTAAAAGATTTGTATAATTTTGCATAACAATCGGGGCAACAGCTCAGCCGTTTGGAGTGCACACCGGCAGCTGCGGAAGTCATCGGTTCAAGTCCGATATGATCGGGAAAAAATATTTGGGGCATTAACTCAGTTGGCTAGAGTGTCACACCGGCAGCTGCGGAAGTCATCGGTTCAAGTCCGATATGATATCGGGGAAATAATATTTTGGGGCATTAACTCAGTTGGCTAGAGTGTCACACTGGCAGTGTGGAAGTCATCGGTTCAAGTCCGATATGCTCCACAAAAAAGAGGGAAGATTTTATTCTTCCCTCTTTTATTATTTTACTGAATTTGTTTTTACTGTTTCTTCTTCGGATTTAATTTAATAAATTCATTAACAATAATTTCGGTGAAATACTTCATATTTCCGTCTTTATCTTCGTAATTGGAATAATTAAGACGACCGTCAACAGCAATTTCAGACCCTTTTTGAAGGATATTACCTGCGTTTTCGGCATTTTTTCCCCAAAAAGTAAGATTGTGCCATTGTGTATTTTCAACTTTTTTACCGTCGGTATCTTTATAAATTTCGGATGTGGCTAATGAAACCTTAGCTAATTTTTTACCGTTGTCAAAATTTTTCATTTCAACGTCTTTTCCTAATCTGCCGATTAACTGTACTTTGTTTCTTAAATTGTTCATAATTGTAAATTTTAAAAATTAATAATTTATTTTTGTAATTGTTTAATTGTTTTGATGATGCAAATATGAAGAACAATTGAAAGATGATTCGCTTATTAAATATTTACTCTCGTTTAATATTCGTTTGTAGTCGTTTAAAAACGAATAGGTCTTAATCTTCAGTATTATAACCTTCAGAATTACAATTGATTATCCTGAAAATTTGTTTTCACTAATTTTTTTTATAATTTCGTTAAAAATTGATTAAATGAAACTCCCATGATAATCTTTTATCACACACGAAAATGATTATTTAATATAAGCAGGGATAAATTAAGGCGGGCGGTATCAGGGAGTTCCTATCTGACCTTTAAAATAATTAAAAATAAACAGATGAAAACATGTTTAAATTGCGGAGAAGTAATAAAAGGAAGAACGGATAAAAAATTCTGTTCCGACTATTGCCGAAATCAGTATCATAACTTACAAAACCGTGATGCAAACAACTATGTTCGAAATGTTAATAATATTTTACGCAAAAATCGTCGCATTCTGGCAGAATTAAACCCCGGCGGGAAAGCAAATGTTCATAAAAATAAACTTGCCGAGAAAGGATTCAATTTTAATTATTTCACTAATTCCTACACCACCAAAACCGGAAAAACTTATTATTACTGCTATGAACAAGGATATCTTGCCGTTGAAAATGATTATTATATCCTTGTCAGAAAGTCGGATTATGTTGAGTAAAATTTATTGACGGATAAGTTTATATTTTTAATTGTTAAAGTATTTGTTTGTATGCCGGTGTTTTGTATGATTAAGTAATAATTGATTTTTTATGGAACAGTTTGTTTACACAGGACTAAGGCAGGAGCTTTAGCCGAACGAGGATGACAAAAAAAAGAATAATGGAAATTAATATTTTTGAAACAAAAACTTCATTTTACCCAAAAATTATTACTTTTTGGATAATACATATTGTAGTTATGATTGTAATATTTTTCTATTCTATTTATGTTCTTCCGTTATATTTCGGAGTTCCGTTTATAGTTATTGCATTCTACTTATTTTTTGTAAAATTCTTTCAATATAAGCTTTTCAGGTTCTTCTATAAAATTGAATTTAATGATGACACTCAAATAATTACATTTTATTATCGTGATAACTTAATCAGTAAAGGAAAATATGTATTACCATATTCTGAAATATCTCTTTGGAACAGAAAGACAATCCTTTCTACATCTACATTTATTAAAGATAAAAGAGAAGATAAGTTTTTCAGTTATATTGGTGTTATAACAAAAGAATGTTTTTTCGGTAAAAAATACTGGAATAAAGAGTTATATAATTTGGTTGTATCCAAAATGAATTCAATTGTAACAAATCTAAACCCCCGTTCGGCATAGCCTTCTGCCTAAGTTGTTCTGTTATGTTGTGTTGCTCTGCCCCGTTCAACGGATGGCTTTGCCTTCCTCACTGATTATTCAGATTATATGATAATTCTGTCATAAATCTAAGCCCTGTCCATTTTACACTTGCAGGATTATAGCCGAGATACAAGATTTGAGATCTGTCATCTCTTAATTTTAATTTGTTTTTGAAATCATATTCATAAGCAATATTCAGATTCATATTCAGTTGTTTATAAACAGGAATTGATAAGATTATCTTTGGTTCAATAAAAATACTTATTCCGTTGAAAAAATAAGTGTTTGATAATATTTTTTGATCAAAAACGGTAAGGTCTTCACTTATTGTCATTTTATTAAAAAAGGCACCTGCTCCTAATTGTGCATATAATGTTAAAGGTTCTATTTTTTTTACATACATTTTGTAATTAAGTCCAAGTCTGTACCCGTTTAATTGTATATCAGTTTTATATTCTCCGGAATAATCAGCTGCATGGTTTCTTGCCCCGGTCATATAGTAATTGAATTCTGTTCCAAATGAGTTTATTTTATTTTTCGGCAAATAATATAAATGTGCAGAATAAAAAATAAATCCGGGAAAAGAAACAACTGATGAAACATTAGTAATATTAACCGAATTTATCAATTTCTGTTGAAAATTTTTCATGTCATTCATTTGGTACATTCCGTACCCTATACCGATTCCGCCGGAATATGTTTGACTATATCCTGTTTTAAACAATAACAGAAAAATAAGTCCGGAAACAAAATATTTAAATTTAAAAAGCATCAGAAATATTTAAAACATAACCACTTTTACTAAATAATACATAATTATAAAACCTAAACTTTGAAGATTCAGCATTCATACTGAATTTAATTTCATTATTGACAGGGTCAACAATATAGATCTTTGAATAATCTGTTACTAATATGTAGCCTGTTACAGGATCTATATTTTGAATTACAGTTTGAGAAGGCAAATTAAGTTCACTAACTAAGCTGAAATCATTGGGGTTTCTTTTTTCGATAACAGAACTGCCGTCCGGAGTCAAGAATAACTCATTCGGATTATAAGGATTAAAATACGCAGAGCGATAAGCTCTGGTGTCATTGTGTACAAGTGTAGCCGTACCGGATTCAATATTATACAAATGAATGCCGTTCATTGTAACAATGCAAGCAAACTTTGCATCTTGTGAAGTTGTTATACAAGCCCATTTACTGTAATAAGGATAATCTTCAATTTCAAAATTAAGCACTTCATTTTGTGTTTCAATATTAAACAATTTATAATATCCTCCATTGGTTAAAGCCACATAATCATTGTCGGTTAATAAGAAATGATCAAGGCCGAATGTCTTCCCGTTAGTATATTGAATTATATTCGGATTAACAAGGTTTTTGTCGTCAAATATATAGATGTCTTGATTTGTTGTTGTTGCAACTTTTGAAGAATTCGTCGGACATGAATAATTCCCTTTGTATATAAGATCTTCCAGATTTACTGAATTTATGAGATTAAAAGTGGAAATGTCATAACATTCCATATCATCATAGGTATTTGTATAGAATACTTCTTCTTGATGATTATATCCGAACTCAGGGAAATTGCCTGCAATATGAGTGCCTGTACTATAATATTGGCTGTTACCGGTATTACAGTATGATGTAGGCCATTCGTCAATATAAATTGATTTGGTACAAAGTTCAAAATTAGACCTTTTTCCAAAGCCTATATGTTCCATTGTAAATGTAGTATCGTTATTGGAATTGAAGTAATAGATACTGTCATAATCCCAAATCAACCTGTATTTTGCATTGTAATTCGTTTTGTCCCAAAAGATCCTCAGACTGT
>JANTGL010000157.1 GCA_024762915.1 Bacteroidales bacterium
TTTTCGGAAAATTGTTCTGTTTCTTTTTTTTTGTTTCCTGATGAAGTTATCAGGTCAATTTCTATATTCGGGTAATTTCTGAAAACTTTAAACAATTCGAGATTGACGGTTCCGGTTCCGCCCCCTAAAGGAGGAAATTCATTATTGAACATTAAAATTTTTAAACTATCCGGCATTGTTTTTATTCGAAATTTTTCATCTCACTGATTACATAAAGCGGTCTTTGACGTACATCATCATAAATTTTTCCTATATATTCTCCGATAATCCAAAAAAGCATAAACATAAATCCCATAAATATAAAAAGAATTACAACCAGCCATTTGTATAAATGATAATAAGCTCCGGTCATTATAACATCTATGATTTGATACAAAAGAAGACCGAATCCGGAAATCATACTGATAAGACCGAGTAAAAAACCAATTCTTAAGGGGAGCATTGAAAAGTTAAATACCCCGTCCATGCCGAGTTTTGCCAATTTCCCGAGAGTATAACCGGATTCGCCTTTTTGCCTGTCGGGACGATGATAATCGACAAATTCGTGTTTGAAACCGGTCCAAGCAACCATTCCTCGTAAATACCTTGAATGCTCAGTCATTTGATTGATTTCGGCAAGCACTTTTTTATCGACCAATCGAAAATCGCCGACATTTTTAGGAATTTCAATGCGGGTGAATTTTCCCATTAAACGATAATATATCTTTGAACCGATTTTTTTCAAAAAGCTGTCTTTCCTGAAATTCTGTCTTCTGGCATATATAATATGATTCCCTTCAAGCCATTTGTCAATCATTTGTTGAATCACTTCAGGCGGATCTTGTAAATCGCAATCCATTGATATTACAGCTTCACCGCCAGCATATTTTAATCCGGCTGAAAGCGCCGCTTGATGGCCGAAATTTCGACTTAAATCGATGTATTTAACATGTTTATCTTTATCGGAAATTTCTTGCAGAATTTGAATTGTTTTATCAATGCTGCCGTCATTTATGAAAATTAATTCCCATGAACTTTTATGATGATCCATTAAAGAAATAATTCGTTTATATAATAAAGGAATGTTTTTTTCTTCATTATAAGCCGGAACGACAAATGAATATTTCGGGTTTTCAGGCATTTTTTTGAATTTTATTACAAATTTAAAAAAAGATATGACATTCGAGAAACAGTTTACGTTGCACGGAAATTTAAAAAATGTTAAATTAAAACTTTTATCAGTCAGAAACAGTATTTTGTATCTTTTTTTTGTTCATTAATCAACCTTTTAGTTCATTTCGGAAAATACGGAAATCAGATGTTAAACCTTCGGGTTTTTATTAAGTCATAGTTCTGTATGATATAATTAAAAAAAAATGTAGTTATGAAGAAATTAATTTTGATACCGTTCTTATTTTTCGGAGCGGTAATATTTGCTCAAGGACATTATCCGGGAGGAGGAATGAATCGTGAAAATATGCCGAAAGATGCACTTGTAAAAGGAATAATAAAAAGTGAAATAACAAAGTTGCCTGTACAATTTGCAAATGCGGCCTTATTCAGTTTAAGAGATTCTTCGGTTGTTGCCGGAGCAGTGGCCGATGAGAACGGAAATTTTATTTTGGAGAATCTTCCTTACGGACGTTATTACCTGGTTATTGATTTTATCGGTTTTTATAAAAAAACAATTTCGGATATTAAGTTATTTCCGCAAAAGAAGGCGTTTGATGCAGGAACCGTTTTATTAAAAGATGCATCGGAAAATCTTGATGAGGTCGTCGTGAGCGGTGAACGGAATTTAGTCGAATATAAAATTGACAGGAAAGTGATTAATATTTCTAAAAATATTAATTCCTCCGGCGGAACTTTAGTTGATGCGCTGGAAAATGCCCCTTCGGTACAAGTTGATATTGACGGAAACGTTACGATGAGAGGCAGTTCAAATTTTCAGGTTTTAATAGACGGGAAACCTTCGGTTTTAGATGCCAATGATATTTTGCAACAAATTCCGGCATCGGCGGTTGAAAATGTTGAAATTATTACCAATCCTTCCGTAAAATTTGATCCTGACGGAACAACGGGGATTATTAATATTATAATGAAAAAGACACATAAAAGCGGTCTGACCGGCGTTGTTAATGCTTCAATCGGAACGGGAGACAAGTATTCAACGGACTTTTTGTTAAATTACAGAACAAAAAAAGTCGGTTTTTATGTTGGTGCAAACTACGGAGATCGTTCAAGTTTGGGAACGGGAAATTCATTACGAACAACTCTTCTCGATGACACAACAAATTATCTTGAATCAACTTCCGAAAGAACACATCAGCGAAAATATTATTCGGTTAAAGGGGGCGTTGATTTTTATTTAAATGATAATAATACATTGTCATTGTCCGGGAGATACGGTTATTTCGGTTTCGGAATGAGCAGTGTTTCAGATATATACGAATATACTCTGCCTCTAAGTACGGATTATTATACAATAAATGACGGGACATTTGAAATCGGCGGCGGATTTTATTCCGGGAATGTTGATTACAAACATAATTTTGCAAAAAAAGGACATGAAATCAGTTTTTCGGCTAATTATTCCGTCAGATCCGGCGGTATCGAAAGTACTGTCAGCGAAACAGAAACCGATGCTACTTTTTTAAACGCTGTTTCAGAATCAAAATACAAAACATTTCAGGACAGAGGACGTGACAGATGGCGAATCAAAGTTGATTACACTTATCCGATTAATGAAAAAAGTAAAATTGAAGCCGGATATCAAACCCGATTGCTGAATGCAAAAGGTGATTATGAGTATGAAAATTTCATAAACGGCAGTTGGATTAAAGATGAAAATGTCAGTAACGATATGATTTTTACACGAAATATTCATTCTTTATATACAAGTTATTCGGGAGAATTTGCAGGTTTTACCTATATGGCGGGATTGAGAGGAGAGTTTACCGACAGAATAATAAATCAAATAACAAGCGGAGAAAAATATCCGATTAATCGGTTTGATTTTTTCCCGAGTTTGCATCTGTCAAAACAACTTTCGAAAACCGATCAAATGCAATTAAGTTACAGCCGAAGAGTGAACCGTCCCAGGCATTGGTATTTAAATCCGTTTCCCGGGTACTCGGATTCATATTCCGTTAGACAGGGAAACCCGGCATTATTGCCTGAGTTCATCGACTCTTATGAATTGTCTTATAATAAGCGTATTAAAAAATCTTTTTTTAATTTAGGTGCTTATTATCGTCAAACAAATAATTCAATGAATCGAATTCAACAATTACAAGACGACGGCAGAATTTTATACACTTTTGCTAATTTGGATAAAGAATTTGCATACGGTTCGGAACTTTCCGGTAATTTTCAATTTTTTAAATGGTGGACATTATATGCAAATCTTAATCTCTATTCTTATAATTTAGAAGGTGAAACGGGTATTACAACGAATCAACAAAGTTTTAACTATGATGCCAAAATTAATTCAACTTTTATGTTTTTAAAAAACAGCCGATTGCAAATAAACGGATTTTATAATGCACCCACCGTTACGACACAAGGAAACAGAGAAGCATTTTATGTTTTTTCGGCCGCATTCAGACAAGAATTTTTTAAAAAGAAATTATCGGTTGTTCTGCGTGCAAACGATATCTTTAAAACAGGGAAGTATGTAACGGACACAGAAGGTCTCAATTTTTCTTCACACGATGAAATGTTGCGTGAAGCTCCGGTTTTTATGTTAAGTTTGAGCTATAAAATTAATAACTATAAACAGAAAAGAGGAGAACGCAATGATGATACGGGTGACGAAGGCGAAGGAATGATGTAAAAAATCTGAATAAATATTTAAGTATATTTGCAAGTCATCGTAACATTTGGTTGATAAACAGAGGAATAAATACAAATTAGTTTCACTTAAATTAACATAGTGATACGATGACTATCAATAAAAACGAGGATTCTAAATTAAATGAATCCTCGTTTTTTTATTCAATTAAGTTATCGATTAATGATCGTGTCCGTGTGAATGAACATGTCCGTGTTCCAATTCTTGCTTGGTAGATTCTCTTATTGAAAGAATTTTTCCGGTAAAATACAATTTTTCACCTGCAAGCGGATGATTGAAATCCAATTTTACGGTTTCATCCGTTAATGATACGACTTGACCGTTGAAACGATTTCCTTCTTGATCCTGTAACGGAATAACGTTTCCTACGACTAATAAACCCTCTTCAATTTTTCCGTCTTGTTGAAAAACATTCATCGGAACATCGGCAAGATTTTCTTCATTTCTGACACCGTATCCTTCTTCGGCTGTTAACATAAAATCAAAAGAATCGTCAGCTTTAAGATTTGCCAAATTTTCTTCAAATTTCGGAAGCATCATTCCGCTTCCGTATATAAAATCTAATGGTTGATTTTCTTTTGCCGTATCAATAACTTCTCCGTCTTTTCCTGTTATTCGTAATTCATATGTCAGTGAAACAACATTGTTTTTTTCTGCTTTCATTATTGTGTTTTAAAATTAAGATGCAAAGATATATTTTTTATTTAAATTTATCATCTTCCTTGTTTTTAATACGAAAAAATATTAATATTGAGAGCTAAATATCTGAAATTATGAAAACATTAGTTGTAGGAGCAAGTCCGAATCCGGTCCGATATTCAAATAAAGCCGTACGTTTATTAAGAAAACATAATCATGAAGTGGTTCCTTTGGGCATACGCGAAGGTGAAATTGACAGCTTACAGATAATTAAAGGAAACCCGGAAATTTCTAATATTCATACAATTACGATGTATATAGGACCCAAAAGGCAAACGGAATACTATACGTATTTATTGGGATTAAAACCCCAACGGATAATTTTTAATCCGGGAACGGAAAACGCAGAATTAATTAATCTTGCCGAAAAGCAGGGAATTGAAACGATTCAAAATTGTACCTTAGTGATGCTTAATTCAGATTTATACTGAAAAAATCTGCCAATGATGACAGATTTTTTAATTTTTAGCTACTTATTTTTTCCGACCGCCTTTAAGTTCATCTTGCAGTTTTTTTAATTCTTCCCATTTATCTTCTGAAGCAAGTTTTGCTTGTTGCGGCCATGTTTCGGGATTGTGCATTGAATATCGTTTGCCTCCTTTTTCTGTAAGCAGTTTGCTGATTTTATCGGGATTGGCTTTTGATAATTTTTTATATGTTTCGTAACCGTTTTCGGTTAAAATTGATGCAATTTTAGGTCCGATACCTTCAATTTTTGTGAGATTGTCAGTCTTTACCTTTGTTTTAGTTTTAGATTTGGTTTTAGTCTTTAATTTTGTTTTAGGAGAAGAAACAATTTTTTGCGAAGTATTCTCAGTATTATTATTTGCAAGTTCAATATCAGACAAAGTTAATTTTTCTTCACATTCGATTAAACGTTTTTCAATTTTCTGTTTTTCGGCTTCAGCTTTCCTTTTCTCTGTCTGACACTCAATTAATAAACGCTCGTTTTGGTTGTAAACAGCTTGCAATCTGTTATTCTTATCTTCTAAAGCAGCAATGTATGCCTGAAGTTCACTTATTTTATTATTTTTAAGTAACCAACCGATAAAAAAACCGAGAATTGCTGCTCCGAGGAGCATAATAATAATATCAAAAATATGTCCGCCCATGGTTTTATATGTTTAATTATTAATAATAGTAATTTCTGCGCGTCTGTTTAATTGTCGTCCTTCTTCCGTTTTATTGTCAGCAATCGGATTTGTTTGTCCTTTTGAAGAAGTTTCTATTCTGTTTTTATCAATACCTTGTTCCGTAAGTTTCTTTTTTAGGAATTCAGCACGATTTTTTCCGACAAACAGATTTGCTTGAGGTGTTCCCGTATTGTCTGTATAACCGGTTATAAGAATTTTATCGGTCGTATTTTTTTCAAAGTAAATTTTTAAATTTTCGGCAAATTCCGTAAAATCATTTTCAATATGAGAATTTACGAATGAATTTTTAGGAAATTTATTTAAAGTATAGCCGTTTGAAAGTTTTTTTTTAAGATTATTAATAACGGATACAGTATCTTTTATTTCAGAACTTTTTTTTAAGATAATTTTTTCTGTTTCTTTTTTATTGTTTTGATTTGAAACAATTTCAGTTGTTTGAGTATCGCAATCTTTTTTTATTTTACAGACATACCAATAAGTTGATGCACCCGACCAAAGAATTAGCAGGACGGCAAATAATCCGGAAGAAGCTTTCATGATACAGAATTTTTGAGACACACAATAATAAATAAAATAAATTAAAAATCAAAATAATAATCGTATTTATTTGTGCTAATTATCAGATGATTAAAAAAAGGAATCGACTTATGTTCAGGTGACCTGGTTTTTTGCAATCCGTAGTGCTAGGCAAGCA
>JANTGL010000158.1 GCA_024762915.1 Bacteroidales bacterium
GACATGTTGTATCCGGCTTTTACGCCGAATTTTTGTGCATTCATTGTAAAAGCAAATAAAATTGCTGCTGATAATACCAATAATTTTTTCATAATTGTATATTTTAATTAAACATTATTAAAGTCAAAGATAAAAAAAATAATATGATTATCAAAATATTAATATATCAAACTTAATATATTCATTAAAACAAAATACCTGCAGACAAACTAATTGTGTAATTTTTCATATATTCGTCGGAAGGCATGCCGTCATAACTTTTGATATTTGCCAATCCGGTTCCGTAGCGTGCTTCGGCAAAGAATTTCAGTAATTTAACACCAAACCCGATATTTAACCCGGCATCCGTTCTGCTGTAAGTAATGTTATCACCGTTAAATTCCGCATCTTTAAAAACATCATTTGAAGGAACCTGGCCGTAATCGGCATATTGGCTTTCTGCCAGTTTTTGCCCGTCAACCGTTATTGTTGCTATATCTTTTCCGCTTATTGCATAAGAAAAATACGGTCCTGCTGTAAGGTATGCCGGTCCCAATTTTAATTTCAGTAAAAGCGGAACTTCAATATAATTCAGCGTAAGTGACGAATTAATAACAGCATCCGTTCCGTTTACATTAACATCACTTTCAATGTTATATCCTTTTTGAGAATAAAGTGCTTCCGTTCTTATGCCTAGAGTTTTTACAGGATTGAATTCAAAAACTAAGCCGCCGATTAATCCGCCGTTTAATGCAGCTGTTTGATAATCTTGAAGTGTTGTGCTTGAATTAACACCGGATAAATTAACACCGACTTTAAAGCCGAATTTTTGTGCATTTAAGCTAAATATTGATAATAATGCAATTGATAAAACAAATAGTTTTTTCATAATTTAGATATTTAGGAATTAATAGTTACCAAATATACGATAAAAAACCGATTTTATTTTAAAATAATATAGTTAATTCCGAATGAGAAAACATTATTTCTTAATGCATCGGCATTTAATTCGGAACTTCCGATCATGCTGTGTGTGTATCTTAAAAAGAAATCAATTTTGTTGATATTATATATTGCTCCGGCTAAAATACCTGCATCAATTCGACTGTAAGTATAATCCGGATTGTGAAAATCGACTTTTTCGGAACTTATTTCGCCGGTATAATAATCTTCTCGTTTGTATTTTCCGTTAAGCCAATATGCTCCGAAACCACCGATGTAAATATTAAAATAGGAATGTCGTGTTTTTATCAGGGAATAATGACCCGAAATCGGAATTTCAATATAATTCATTGTGTTAGTAGTTATTGCAAAAGGGATTTGTTCCGTTTTTAATCCTTTTTGCGAATATAAAAATTCAGCTTGAACAGAAAGGATTTTGTTGACAGATTGTTGCAATGCGATACCTGCAATTATTCCGGGTTTTAATTGTCGGAAAGGTTTTATTAAAGCATCTTTATCAGAGTTTAAATAAACAGCTTTTGATAAATTCATTCCTGCTTTTATTTTCAAATAGTTTTGAGAAAAACTCCAAAATGGAAGAAACAGACATAAGGAAATTAAAAAAAATAATTTAGTCATTTTTTTGTTTGATATTTTTCCGAAAAAAACAGATTTTACAGGAAGTAAAAATACGATTTTAATAAAAAATCCCGACTTTTATATCGGGATTTTTTATTAAATAATTAAATAATAATTATTAATATTCCATTTCAGCAAGACGTTTGTAATAGTTATAACGCCATCTTGCATTATCCTCTGCTGCCGAGAATAATTCATCGGCGTGGTCGGGGAATAATTTAAAAAGTGAATTAAAACGGACTTCACCGAGCATGAATTCTTTAAATAATTCGTATTTCGGAGGTTTAGAATCCAGAGTAAACGGATTTTTACCTTCTTCTTCCAATTGCGGATTAAAACGGTATAAATTCCAATATCCGGATTCAACAGCCATTTTTTCTTCATCTTGTACTTTATCCATTCCGGCTCTTAAACCATGAGCAATACACGGAGAGTATGCAATAATTAATGAAGGTCCCGGATATGCTTCGGCTTCTTTAATTGCCTTAAATGTTTGAGATTGGCTTGCACCCATAGAAATTTGGGCAACATAAATATAACCGTAGGTCATTGAAATGGCACCGAGGTCTTTTTTACGAATTTTCTTACCCGAAGCAGCAAATTTTGCAATAGCTGCAGTCGGTGTTGATTTTGATGATTGTCCGCCGGTATTTGAATAAACTTCGGTATCCAAAACCAAAACATTCACATTTTCGCCTGATGCCAATACATGATCAAGGCCTCCGTAACCGATGTCATAAGCCCATCCGTCACCACCGATAATCCACATCGATTGATTGACCAGATATTTTTTCAAACCGAGAATATCTTTTACACAATCACATTTTTCTTTTTCAATTGCTTCAATCACTTTAGGAGCAACAGCTTTTGATTCTTGCGATTTATCTTTTACGGCTAACCATTCTTCAAATGCTGCTTTTGTTTCTGGAGTAATACCTTTTTCAATTGCTGCATTCATCATATTGGCAATAATTTCTCTTTGCTTTTTATTAGCAAGAGCAATTCCCAGTCCGAATTCGGCATTGTCTTCAAATAATGAATTAGCCCAAGCCGGTCCTTCACCATGATTATTTATAGTATAAGGTGTTGCAGGTGCCGATGCTCCGTAAATTGAAGAACAGCCCGTTGCATTGGCAATGGTCATAGAATCACCGTAAAGTTGTGTAACTAATTTAATGTAAGGAGTTTCACCGCAACCTGCACAAGCACCCGAGAATTCAAATAAAGGTTGTGCAAATTGTGAATTCTTAACGGTTTTTTCTTTTTCGACAACAGTATCTTTGTAACCGACTTCATGATGTAAGTAGTTCCATTTAATGTCTTCTGCACGTTGCTCATCATCTAAATCAACCATAATTAATGATTTTTCTTTAGAAGGACAAACATCGGCACAAGAACCGCAACCGGTACAATCAAGCGTACTTACTTGAATTCTGTAATTGAATTCTTTTGTTTTACCGATACCTTTAATGAAATCAGTTCCTTCCGGAGCATTTTTAACTTCTTCGTCATCGGCTAAGAAAGGTCTGATACAAGCATGCGGACAAACATAGGCACATTGGTTACATTGAATACAGTTTTCGGCAATCCATTTCGGTACCGTTGATGCAACACCGCGTTTTTCATATTGTGCTGTACCTGCAGGCATGGTTCCGTCTTCAATTCCTTTAAATACGCTTACCGGAAGTTCATCTCCTTTAAGAGCATTAATCGGATCCATAATTTTCTTAACATAATCAGGAACATCATCACCTCTTTCAATTCCGAATTTCAATTCTCCGTTCAGAGATTTCCAATCCGAAGGTACATCAATTTTAGTGATGGCATTTCCGCCTTGGTCAACAGCTTCGTAGTTCATGTTTACGATTTTGTCGCCTTTTTTACCGTATGTTTTTTTAATGGCACCTTTCATTTGCTCAACGGCAAATTCGTAAGGTATAACTTCTGATACTTTAAAGAATGCTGATTGCATAATGGTATTGGTTCGGTTACCCAAACCGATTTCGTGTGCAATTTTTGTGGCATTAATAATGTAGAAATTAATATTTTTATCAGCCATTACTTTTTTGTAGCCGTCTGGGAGTCGATTTTTAGTGTCTTCAGCACTCCATGTGCTGTTTAATAAAAATGAACCGCCTTCTTTAATTCCTTCGAGCATATCGTATTTATAGAGATATGCCGGATTTGAACAAGCGACAAAATCAGGTTGTTTAACCAGATATGTAGAACGAATGATTTTATCTCCGAAACGCAAGTGAGAAATTGTGATACCGCCGGATTTCTTTGAATCGTAAGCGAAATATCCTTGAACATATTTATCAGTTGCATCACCGATAATTTTAATGGAGTTTTTATTTGCTCCGACTGTTCCGTCAGCACCAAGACCATAAAATTTACCTTCAAATGTTCCTTTTGGAACTGTACTTATTTCCGGTAAAATAGGAAGATTTGAGAATTTAACATCATCTACAATACCTACCGTAAAATGATCTTTAGGTTCATTTCTTTCCATATTTTCATATACGGAAAGCATCATTGCAGGTGTTGTATCTTTTGAGCTTAAACCATAACGTCCGGCAAAAATTTCAGGTGCATTTTCATCACCTTTAAATAATTCAACAACATCAAGATAAAGAGGTTCTCCGTTTGAACCCGGCTCTTTAGTTCTGTCAAGAACAGTAATTTTCTTGGTTGTTTCTGGTAAGGCATTCATGAAATATTTAGCAGAAAAAGGTCTGTATAAATGAACAACCATTACACCGACTTTTTTACCTTGGGCATTAAGATTTTCAACAAGTTCTTTAATTGTTTGAGTAACAGAACCCATTGCTACAATAATATGCTCAGCATCTTTTGCACCGAAATAATTGAAAGGTGCATAAGGTCTGCCGGTAATTCTTGTAATTTCTTTCATGTAATCGGCAACGGTATCGGCAATCGGATCATAAAAAATATCGCTTGCTTCACGAGCTTGGAAGAAAATATCCGGATTTTGAGCAGAACCTCTTGTAACAGGAGCTGTAGAAGTTAAAGCATTTTCTCTGAATTTTTGAAGTGCTTTATAATCAATTAATTTTTTGAGTTCATCTTCATTCGGTATTTCAACTTTAGAAATTTCGTGAGACGTTCTGAATCCGTCAAAGAAGTGAATAAACGGAATTCGTGTTTTGATTGCAGCTAAATGAGCAATCGGGGCAATGTCCATTATTTGTTGAGCACTTCCTGTTGCCAGTAGAGCAAATCCGGTTTGGCGAGTTGCCATCACATCACTGTGATCACCGAAAATTGATAATGCTTGAGCAGCAATACTTCTGGCTGCAACGTGGAAAACACCCGGTAATAATTCACCGGCAATTTTATACATATTCGGTATCATTAAAAGTAATCCTTGTGATGCCGTAAAAGTAGAAGTTAAAGCACCGCCTTGCAAAGCTCCGTGAACTGCTCCGGAAGCACCGCCTTCCGATTGCATTTCTGTAACGCTTACGGTTTGTCCGAATAAATTTTTTCTGCCGTGAGCTGACCACGAATCAACATATTCTGCCATATCCGAAGAGGGTGTAATCGGATAAATAGCAGCTACTTCGCTGAATAGATATGCAACATGAGCCGCTGCATGATTACCTTCGCAGGTAATGAATTTTTTTTCTGCCATGATATTTTAGTTTTATTTAAAATTCTGATTTAATTTCAATCTGCAAATTTAGTATAAGTTTAATTAATAGAGGTACAGATTTGTTAATTTTTGGTTTATTTCAGAATTTAAGAACTAATATCTCTGAAATACAGTAATTTATATTTTCTTTGTGAAGCTATGTTTTTCAGCATGAGAAATTTAACATTGAATGATTTGTTCATACAAAAATAAAAAAAGCTCTGCAATCTTATTTGATATGCAAAGCTTTTTATTATTTAATCGTGATCCCGGCAGGATTCGAACCTGCGACCCACAGCTTAGAAGGCTGTTGCTCTATCCGACTGAGCTACGAGACCGTTTTTTCGGACTGCAAAATTAATAAAAATTATTAATCAACACGTATTTTAGAAAAATATTATTGATTTTTTTCAATGACGTACTCAATAAATTCAGGTGAAATTTGTACGGATTTCAGAAATTTCGGATAACTTTCAACAGTTACTTTTAACTTATCGGGGTGATTTTTTTCAATTTCATTACAATCAACAAAGAGTATAAAATCCTCCTTTTTAACGGATTTAAATTGGCTTAAAACAACTTTATAGGTAATTGTTATTTTATCAGGAAAAGTGATTAGTTTTAAACTGTCCGGACAATTTTTAATTTGTAATGGAACGATAACGGAATTTTCGGTATATTTTTCAACAGGTATAATTATTTTTACTTGTTTGGCAGAAATTTTAATTCCGTTTATTTTTTTTAATTTGCAAATTGTTTGAAGCGTATCATTTAAATCAGAATATTTTGCGGTATCCGTTTCTGCAAATAAAATATTCTTAATGGTTTTTTCAGTACCCGAAACAACGATACTGTCCGGGATGATTTGTATTTTTCCCGATTGCATATAAAGCGGTTTGCAAGAAAAATCAATATTCTCTTTTATCGGAACTTTCTTCGTTTTTAATTTTTCAACTTTAAAGATTACCGTTTCAGGATTAACAGAAAGAATATTGATGCTTGAAGCTTCAGGAAAAAATTTGTCAGATAATAGATGGGTCGATATTATTAATTTTGATTTATCATTTTTATCTTTTACGGCATATTTTTTTATACTGATTTTTAAGGGATGGTTTGAGCCGGTTTTCCCGATTA
>JANTGL010000159.1 GCA_024762915.1 Bacteroidales bacterium
CATATACATTAATAGTTCCAAAATCAGCAGTGTTTAAATTGCTTGGTACTTTATCTGGCGTAATTTCTGCAATTGGCCATATGGCATTATTTCCAAAGTCAGATGCTGTAAAAGTATTTGTGTTATTTGAATCGTGACTAAAAGTATATAGCGTATTTCCGTAACTATCTACAATATAACCTGTTTCACCAATACCCGGTGTATAATCACTTAAATAATCAACTCCATCATGGCCTGTTAGTTGATTAAAAACAAACATAACACTATAATCAGGTTTGGCAATAAACCAATCTCCATTTACAGCATCTCCAAATGTGTCTCCTGAATTAACATCTGAAACATAATAATACAAAGGCCATCCTTTATAAGTTGTTTGCTTAGCCCCATCAGCTCTGGTTATTGTACCAAAATCTGCAATATCTAAACCATTATCAATGGTGATATTTGCATCGTAAAAGATGGGCCAGTTATTTAAACAACCATCAACACAAGCTGAAGATCCATTTGAATCATCGGAAAAAAAGTATAAAGACATTCCGTCTTTATCTGCTAAAATTTTTCCGTGTGTTACATTTTCTAAAAGTTGTACTTTGTTTGGAGTTGGAACTGGAGTTGGATCATCCTTTTTACAACTCTGAAAACTTAATCCTGTTGCTACTATGAGCAATAATAATAAACTCTTTTTCATAATTTACTTTTTTTTTAATAATTATTTTATGCTGCAAATAACTTAATCAAGAAGCATTTTATAAAAGAAATGTTACTGAATAAACCATTTTTATACCTGAAATGACCATTTTTATATCTAAAAAAACTAATTAAAAAATATAGATAGCATTTGCTAACAAAAAAATATACTTAATGCCGGAAAATTGCGTGTATCAAAGTTGGTTTTGTATTTGCAAAGTAATTGCTACCCTGAAAAATTATTGTATTTTTAACCCGCACTAAGTATATTCAAATCGTTCATTCACAAATAAACCCGAAATCAAAAATAAACGAAATCAGTATCATCCGAAAAACAATTCCCCGGCTTTTAAGCAATTTTAATAATTCGTTTTCCTTTTCTCAAAAAAAATCGTAACTTTCGATAAAATTGCAGAAATATGAGTTTTTTAGAACAAATTCCTCCGGATTTCATCAATTTTACCGGTGTTTTTATTTTTTCCCTGCTTATAGGTTTGGAGCAACGCATTCATCATGCGGAAGATGATAAGCATCAATTGTTCGGTACGGACAGAACCTTTACCTTAATCGGTATTTTGGGTTTTATTCTGTATATTATTTCTCCGAAAACTTTAGTTCCTTTTTTAGTCGGCGGAGGCAGTCTTTTTATCCTTTTAACGGTTTCATACTATCTGAAAATAAAAGTTACGGGCGAATTCGGTTTAACAACGGTCATTATTGCCATGATAACCTATACTTTGGCACCTTTGGTGTATTTGCACAGCAAAGTATTGGTTTTGTTAATTTTTATAAGCATTGTTATCCTTACCGAAATTAAAAAAGATTTAAAGCGACTGGCAAAAAAGTTCGGTCACGACGAGTTTTTAACTTTTTCGAAATTTATCGTTTTAGCCGGAATTATTTTGCCTTTGTTACCTGATAAACCGATTTCGGAAACCGTAAATTTATCCTTATACAATATTTGGATGGCCATTGTCGCCGTTTCGGCAATTTCATACATCAGCTATATTTTAAAGAAATTTGTTTTTCCGAATTCCGGATTGTTGCTTACGGCAATTCTCGGCGGATTATACAGCAGCACGGCAACAACCATTATTCTGGCAAAAAAAAGCAAAGAAGAAACATCACCGTTTAAAGTCGGTGCGGCAATTATTGTAGCAACCTCAATGATGTATTTGCGTTTGGAACTTTTGGCATTTATTTTCAGTCCGCCTATTGCCATAAAATTAGCCCCTTATTTCGGGATATTAATTCTTGTAACGGCATTTATCACCTATGTATTTTATAAACGAAAAAGTGAAGCCGAAGTCAATATAAAACAGGATGAGGAACATAAAAATCCTTTGGAATTTAAAACGGCTCTTATTTTCGGATTGTTGTTTGCTTTTTTCTCAGTTTTAACTGATTATGTCGTAAAACATTACGGAGATTCGGGAATTAATATTTTATCGCTGATAGTGGGTGTCACCGATATTGATCCGTTTGTTCTGAATTTATTTCAAAACGGTTTAAATTCGTTAACGCTTGAATTAATAGTAAGAGCCGTATTGCTGGCAACGGCAAGTAATAATATTTTAAAAATGATTTACGCATTAATACTCGGCGGAAAATCAATACGAAAACCGGTTTTAATCGGATTTCTGATTACGATTATTGTAAGTTTTGCTGCTGTGGGTGTTACGTTTATTTAGGATATAATGCATCGTGTCTCTATACATTGTGGCACAATTATATATTCTAACCGGATTTTTTCAATAAATTAATACCTTAAATTTCAGAAATATTTTATAAACAAAATTGATAAATCGTATCATTCTGAAATATTATGTTAAGAAAATTAGATTTCTTTATCATATTAAATTATATTTGTAAAGAAAATTAGAAAATCTTTACATAATGATGTTTGATGAATTAAAAAGATTGCCGTTAAAAATAGAAATTGAAACAAAAAAAGTTCTTAAAAAATTAGTTTCGACACATAGAGTATTAGCAGAATTAAAAGGAATTTCTTCAAGTATTCCTAATAAAAATATTTTAATTAACACATTAGGATTGCAAGAAGCAAAAGACAGTTCTGCAATTGAGAATAAAATCACAACTCACGATGAAATTTATAAATCTTCTCTAAATCTTGACGGATTTAAATCGTTAAATGCAAAAGAGGTTCAAAATTATATTTCAGCACTTAAAAAAGGATTTCAGTTAATTTCCGATATTCAGATTTTAAAAAACAATGACATCATTGAAATACAATCTGAATTAGAAAAAAATAAGGCCGGATTTAGAAAAGTTCCGGGAACTGCACTTAAAAATGCAATAACGGGTGAAACAGTTTATACACCGCCGCAGAATTTTGAAACAATATCAGACTTAATGAGTAATCTTGAATTGTTTATAAATGACAACAGTTTGTCTGATTGTGATGCTTTAACCAAAATGGCTGTAATTCATTATCAATTTGAAAGTATTCATCCTTTTTATGACGGTAACGGAAGAACCGGCAGAATAATTAATGTGTTATACCTTGTAATGAACGGTTTATTGGATTTACCGATATTATATTTAAGTCGTTATATAATTAAGACTAAGGGTATGTATTATAATTTTTTACAAGATGTAAGAGATTTTGGAAAATGGGAAGAATGGATTCTGTATATGCTTGAAGCAATAGAACAAACATCTGAAGAAACAATAATTTTAATAGGAAAAATCAAAGATTTGATGTTTGAATATAAGTATTTGTTAAGAGATAATTATAAATTTTACAGCCAAGATTTATTGAATAATTTGTTCAAACATCCGTATACAAAGATAGAATTTATTGAAAAGGATCTGGGTGTTTCAAGAATTACGGCATCAAAATATTTAAATAAGTTAGCAAATGACGGATTATTAAGAAAGGAGAAATTAGGAACAGGAAATTATTATATAAATGAACGACTGATGAAAATATTAACTTTGAAAGAATAGTTATTTTGTTTAAAAATTATGAAATTTTATTAATAAATTAATGTCTCAAAATATAGCTTTGACTAATAAATTACTGAAAGAATGAACAAAATCAATTATCAACCGATTGGAATAATCCGTTCTCCGTTTAAAGAACCAAAAGGAACACCGATACAACCGACGGCTTCCGTCGATAATGAAGGACGTGTTGAATTATTTCCCGAATTTACGGACGGTTTACAAGATTTAGAATATTTTTCCCATATTTTTCTGATTTATCATTTTCATTTATCAAAAAAAGCACCTTTAAAACTTAAACCGTTTATGGATGATAAGGAACACGGTATCTTTTCAATTCGAGCACCGAGCAGACCGAACCCGATAGGTATTTCAATTGTTCGTATCGACAAAATAGAAGATAATATCATTTATATTAAAGATATTGACATCTTAGACGGCACACCACTTTTAGATATAAAACCCTATGTTGCAGAGTTTGATATTCGTCATGTTACCAAAAACGGATGGTTGAGGCAAAATGTACATAAACTCGGCAATACAAAAGATGATGAACGATTTATTAAATAATCCGCAGAGATACGTTGAGCGTGTCTCATATCAATAAAAATAACAGAAACAGTATACAAGTCATTCTGAATTTATTTCAGAATCTCAACAACCAAAATCTATTTCGCATCCCAAAGCAAAGCAATATCGACATCAAAAATATCCGAACGCCTCGGTTTGATATAAAACGGATCAATTTGATAATTTTCGATATTAAATTTTTCTTTTATCAAATCAATATCGCGTGCCAAGTCGCTTCTTAATTCCTGCATGTCATTTTTTACCTGTAATATTTCCTGTTCGGCACGTCTGACGTCGGCTTTTTCTTTTGCAATCTTCGAAGCACTGCTGAGTCCGCTGTTTACTCGACGCTTTGTGCCGCCGCCGATAAAAGAACCCAAAACCGCCATTCCGAGTGACATTGCCGTATCGGTTCGTTTTGCCGAAACATCCGATTTTTCTTTATCGAGTTTAATCATCAGGCGTTCGTATTTATCTTGCAGTCGGTCGCCTTTCGTTCCGTATTTTGTTCGTAATTTTTCAACGGCTTCGGCTTTTCGGTCACGTAAAATATCAAGCAATCGCACTTTAAAATCTCTTAATCTTTCGCCCGGTTTTGATTCGGTTTTTAATGCCGTGCATTTATACAATTCGAGTTTGTTGCTGCGGTATAAAAAATCCGAAAATGCGTTTTCCAAAGCTTTGAAGTTCTTTTGTTCTTCAATAAAAGAAGGCAAAGTATAAAAACGGCTTTGTTCCGTCGGTTTTTTATCGAAAAGTTGTGCATCAAAATCAAAATTTTCACCGTTTGCAAAATCTAATTCCGTTAAATCATCTCTGAGGTAATAGCGTTTAGAAACGGTTTTCTCTTTATCAATTCCGCGTGTTGCATTAACGAATTTTACTTTTCCTTCGGCAAGCAAATACGGTTCGTAAGCAATGTCTTTTCCGAATGCCGTATTTACGGAATAATATTGCGGAATTTCTTCCGAAACAATGGATTGAACAACATTTGCTCCGCTGTCGGATGTGTTGGATTGCTTAACCGGTGCGGATGTTTGCTTGTTCTCTTTTTTTGCGTCTTCCGATTTTCCTTTTTTGTCCGCCATTAATTTTCGGACTTCTTTTTTAGAAAGCGGACCTCTCAAATAAGACAAAACCCAACGGGTTTGCATCAGTTTTAAACGGTCTTCGTGAGCACTTTTAAATAAGAACACCCGACTTTGAATGTTCGAAAGCAGACTTTCTATTTCCTTTTTATCTAAAGACCCTTCATCGCTTTTCAGCAAACCGTCCATCACGCGTTCTTTGTCTTGTTTGGTTTGAAGCCGACCGATAAACCAAGTTCCGATATTCGATAATCCTTTGTAATCGAGGTCAATCGGATTTTGTGTCGCTAAAATAACGCTGATACCGAAAGCTCTGGCTTGTTTCAGAAGCAACAACATCGGTTTTTTGGAAGGCGGATTTCCCACGGCGGGAAAATACCCGAATATTTCATCCATATAAAGCAATGCTTTTAAGGAAGACGTTCCGCTTTGTTGTCGCATCCAACTGATGTATCGGTTTAAAAATAAGGTTACGAAAAACATTCGTTGACTTTCATCCAGATGTGAAATGGATAAAATCGAAACTTTTGCTTTACCGTCTTTCGTATATAATAAATTTTGAATGTCGAGATTTTCGCCTTCCGTCCAAGCGGCAAATCCCGGACTTGCCAATACGGTATTCAATTTCATTGCCAAATCCAAACGGTCTTTTTGGTCGTAAAAACTTTTTAAAGGCAAAACACCGATTTTATCGAAAGGCGGATTGGTAACATAACCGATAAGTTCTTCCAGTGTGATGCTGATGCCTTTTCGCCAAAGATGCGAGAAAACAGAAGACAGTAACAAATACTCTTTGCTTTGCAAAATATCGCCTTTAATGTTTACCAAAGCCAAAATGCTGCTGACGGTTGAATTGATAACGGACGTAAAAGTATCCGGGTCGTCAATTGTATCTTCCGAAGGAGCATCGAAACTGCTTAATACGGAAAGTTGGACGCCGGCAGAACTTCCGGGGGTGTAAATCACATATTCGGCATTTTCTTTCAGCCGTTTAATTCGTGATTTATCCTGATGCCACGATTGAATGCCTTTAT
>JANTGL010000160.1 GCA_024762915.1 Bacteroidales bacterium
AAATCATCAAAATCGTTCATGATGAATTGGTTGATTTAATGGGTAAAGACCATGCCGAGCTTAATCTTCAATCTAAATTTACCGTTATATTAATTGCGGGTTTGCAAGGTTCGGGTAAAACGACCTTTACGGCAAAATTGTCTAATTTTCTTAAAACTAAAAAATCCAAAAATCCGCTCCTGGTTGCCGGTGATGTTTATCGTCCGGCAGCAATTGAGCAGTTAAAAGTACTTTCGGAGCAAGTCGGTGTTTCTGTTTACACGGAAGAAGGAAATAAAAACCCGGTAAAAATTGCAAAATCAGCAATTGATTTTGCCAAGAAAAATGCCCATGATATCGTTATCATTGATACAGCCGGTCGATTGGCTGTTGATGAAGCAATGATGAAAGAAATCAAAGAAATTAAAAAAGCCGTTAAACCGGATGAGATTTTATTTGTTGTTGATTCAATGACAGGGCAAGATGCCGTTAATACAGCCAAAGAGTTTAATGATAAATTGGATTTTGACGGAGTTGTTTTAACCAAATTGGACGGTGATACACGCGGTGGTGCTGCTTTAACCATAAGAAGCGTTGTTCATAAGCCGATTAAATTTGTCGGTACCGGAGAAAAAATTGATGCTCTGGATGTTTTCTATCCCGAACGAATGGCCGACCGGATTCTCGGAATGGGTGATATAGTTTCTTTGGTAGAAAAAGCCGAAGAACAAATAGACCAAGAAGAAGCTCGCAGACTGCAAAAACGAATTGCAAAAAATCAATTTGATTTTAATGATTTTTTAAAGCAGTTGAATTCCATAAAAAAAATGGGTAATGTTAAAGATTTGGTTTCCATGATTCCGGGTATGGGAAAAGCAGTTAAAAATTTAGATATTGACAACGACTCATTTAAAGGAATCGAAGCAATTATTACCTCAATGACACCTGATGAACGAAGTAATCCCAAAATATTAAACGGCAGCAGAAGAAAACGCATTGCAAAAGGAAGCGGCTCCAATATACAGGAAGTCAACCGACTAATAAAGCAATTCGGCGACACAAAAAAGATGATGCAAATGGTACAAGGCGGAGGCGGTAAAATGGCTGCATTAAAAAAAACGGCAAAAAAGAAAAAACGCAGAAAATAGAAAAACAGAAATTAGGAATTAGGAATTAGGAATTAGTTTAAAGAATATAAGTTTAAAGTTTTACAATATGAGTTACAAGCTCCTAAACGGCAAAGAAATTTCGGCACAAATAAAAAATGAAATAGCCGAAGAAGTCAAAAATATCATAGCTAAAGGCGGCAAACAACCGCATCTTGCTGCTATTCTTGTCGGAACTGACGGGGCAAGCGAAACCTATGTAGCTCATAAGGTTAAATCATGCGAACAAGTCGGTTTTAAATCAAGTTTAATTCGTTATAATACGGATGTTTCCCAAGAAACCTTAGTTAAAAAAATAATAGAAATTAATGAAAATACCGATATCGACGGATTGATTGTTCAACTTCCGATTCCCGATCATATTTCCGAAGATAAAATTATTGAAACCATTGATCCTAAAAAAGATGTTGACGGATTTCACCCCGTAAACATCGGAAAATTAACTATAGGACTTCCGACTTATATTTCGGCAACCCCGAAAGGCATCATCGAACTTCTGAAAAGAAACAATATAGAAACTTCCGGTAAACATTGTGTTGTTATCGGAAGAAGCAATATTGTCGGAAAACCGGTAAGCATATTGCTTTCTCAAAAAAGTGAAACCGGAAATGCGACGGTTACCTTATGCCACAGCCGAACAATAAACCTGAAAGAAATCACTTTACAGGCGGATATTTTGATTGCGGCAATCGGCAAAAAGGAATTTGTTACGGCGGATATGGTAAAAGAGGGAGCCGTTGTTGTTGATGTCGGCATTCACAGAGTGAAATCCGATAAAACAAAATCCGGTTGGAAACTCAAAGGCGATGTTAAATTTGATGAAGTTGCTCCGAAATGTTCATACATTACACCCGTTCCGGGCGGTGTCGGTCCGATGACCATTGTTTCATTATTACAAAATACATTATCAGCTTCCAAAAAAGAGATTTACAAATAAGTTTACTGTTGTTTTAATGACTTTACGCATTAATTTTCATTCTGATACCGAAAAAAAGGCGTTTTACTTGCATCTCGCCTACTCTTTACTTGACGGAATAATTCTCGGTGTTTTGGCACTTAATGAATTTATTTTAATCAAAGAATTAAAAGGTTCACCGTATCAAATAGGTTTTCTGTTTCAGTTTACAACCGTTGTTTTGCTTTTTTCGATTCCGTTTAACGAATTTATTAAACGAAAAGTCAACAAAACAAAATTTATGCGATTGATTGCCGTTTTGACCAGAGCACCTTTACTGTTACTTCTATTTTTCCCTAAAACTCTTTCCGGGCATATTGACAGCTTTTTTTATCAAGTCGTATTTCTAGGAATTTTTCTGGTTTATTATTCGACAAACCCGCTTATTTTTCCGATGATAAACGGTTATCTGAAAAACAGTTACAAACACGAAAATTTCAGTAAACTATACGGATATGCATCAACGGTAAACAAATTAATTATGCTTGTTGCGACTTTTTTGTTCGGTTTATTGCTTGATTATCAATCCTATTCATACATATACGTGTATCCGTTTCTTGCCGTTCTCGGAATTACGTCCATTTATATTCTGACACAAATCAATTACCAAGCACCTCTTGAACAAAAAACCGGAAGCATCAGAGCATCTTTAAAAAAAGTTCAAAAAAATCTTTTACATATTCTTAAAAGCAACAAACCCTTTCGCGATTTTGAAATCGGATTTATGTTTTACGGATTTGCATGGCTGGTAAGCATTGCCGTGATTGCTATTTTTTTAAAAAATGAACTGAAACTAAGTTATTCGGGAATAGCATTTTACAAAAATTTTTACAATACGGTTTCAATTTTGCTCACACCTTTTTTCGGGAAGTTAATGGGGAAAGTCAATCCGCGAAAGTTTGCTGTTTACACATTTCTAATGATGCTCTTGTATCTCCTCTTTATGGGACTGACACAATATTTTCCGGCTTATTATGAAATTTTTAACATTAAAATTTATTACTCCCTGATTTTATCCTTCCTTTCATACGGCGTTTTCGGTGCCATGATGGGTATTTTATGGTATATCGGCTCGGCTTATTTCAGTAAAGACGAAAACGCCGCCGATTATCAGTCAATTCATATATCGCTGACAGGTGTAAGGGGTGCTTTTGCTCCCTTGGTCGGAATATTTTTCTATAAAATTATTGATTTTTCAGGTGTATTTTTAATCGGAATTATTTCTCTTTTAATCGGAATTTTTGTGTTGATTATTTCGATTAGGAAGTATAAATAAATTAACGATTTAAATAAATCCGTTTTGAAAAATCGGATATAAAAAAATACTATTATATAAAGTTGATGTTAAAATCAATTCGGTAATATAAATTTTTTAAATTAAAATAAAATTTGTACCTTTAATTGCTGTATAAATCATAATATTCACAAAAAATATTACCGAGATGAACCAAATCAATTATTTTGAACATTATCCCGAAGGTGTTAATCATACGATTAATACGGACGACTATAAATCCGTTACAGATTTTTTGGATAAAAAACTTTCTGAATTTTCAGAAGAAATTGCTTATATCAATATGGGTAAATCATTTACTTATCAAGAAATTAATGATTTATCTGAAAATTTTGCCGCATATCTGCAAAGCATCGGTTTAAAAAAAGGAGACCGAATTGCCATACAAATGCCGAATCTTTTACAATATCCGATTGCCATGTTCGGAGCATTAAAAGCAGGATTAATTATTGTCAATACAAATCCTTTATACACACCGGATGAAATGAAACATCAATTCTCGGATTCCGGTGCAACAGCCATTGTTATTTTGTCAAATTTTGCCGAGAAACTCGAAAGAATTATTTCAGAAACAGACATTAAACATGTCATCATTACTGATATCGGTGATATGTTAGGCGGATTTAAAGGTGCTCTCATAAATTTTGTCGTAAAGAACATTAAAAAGATGGTTCCTAAATATAATCTTCCGAATGCGATAAAATATAATGATGTTTTGATTAAAGGAAAGAACTTTACTTTTAATCCTGTTGAAATTAACTCGGAAGATACGGCATTTCTGCAATACACCGGCGGAACCACAGGTGTTTCAAAAGGTGCCATGTTGACAAACAGAAATATGATTGCCAATATGCTTCAAATCGCCGAATGGAAAAAACCTTTGTTAAAACCGAGAGAAGAAACCGTTATTACGGCATTACCTTTATATCACATTTTTGCTTTAACGGTAAATTGTTTTGCCATGATGAATGTCGGAGCAAAAAATATTTTAATTACTAATCCTCGTGATCTGAAAGCATTTATAAAAGATTTAAAAAAATATTCTTTTACGGTTATTACCGGTGTAAATACGCTTTTTAACGGATTATTAAATAATGAAAGTTTCAAAACTGTCGATTTCAGTAAATTAAAAATTGCTGTGGGCGGAGGAATGGCCGTACAAGTTGCCGTTGCTGAAAAATGGAAAAATCAGACGGGAGTTAATTTAGTTGAAGGGTACGGTTTAACTGAATCCAGTCCGGTATTAAATTGTAATCCTGTTGTAGGAGATATTCAATTAGGAACAATCGGTCCGCCGCTCCCGAGTACGGAAATCAGCATCAGAGATGATGACGGCAAAGAAGTTCCTGTGGGAGAAAGAGGAGAAATATGGGCAAAAGGACCCCAAATCATGAAAGGATATTGGCAAAGGCCGGAAGATACTAAAGATGTTCTTGAAGACGGTTGGTTGAAAACCGGTGATATCGGATTAATTAAAGAGGACGGTTTTTGCAGAATTGTAGATCGTAAAAAAGAAATGGTTTTGGTATCCGGATTTAATGTTTTCCCGAATGAAGTGGAAGATGCATTGGCACATCATCCTAAAATATCGGAAGTCGGTGTTATCGGAGTTCCTGATAAAAAATCAAATGAAGCCGTAAAAGCATTTATTGTAAAATCTGATGATTCATTAACTGTAGAGGAAGTAAAAGCATTTGCAAAAGAGCATTTAACGGGTTATAAACGTCCTAAATATATTGAATTTAAAAAAGAATTACCCAAATCTAATGTCGGGAAAATATTAAGACGAATTTTAAAAGAAGAGGATTTAAAAAATAATACTTATTAAAAATTTTGAAATTATTATTTGAAGAAGTTTGAAACTCCGAAAGATTTTTGAACTTCTTTTTTATTTTTGCGAAAAATATACAGCAATGAACAATTCCGAATTAATACATACTTGGTCTGAACATTTCAAATCCGTTCCCGGGCAATTACAAAAAATGCAAAACATAAACGGCGTAATCAGTACATTTAATGCTAATATTGATGCCGTTGTGAAACTTTCCGGAAAAGACATTGAAAAGCTGATAACAGATTTTAATTTGGATGAAGATTTCTTTCTGGACGAAACAAAACAAATTAACAAACCGGAAGATGTTTTAAGAGGATTGGTAAAATGTTTTTCACAAGGCATTGCCGAAGAATGGATTATTTCCGATGAAGACACATTCAGACAATTACAAAATACACTGAAATACAGCAAGTTGCAAATGGGCGGACAAGGCGGCATTGTGGCAAATGTAGCGGCAGTCTGCGGCGTTCGAAATGTGTTTGTTCATTGTGCTTCCTTACCCGAAATGCAGGCAAAATTATTTTTAGATGTACCGAATTTACTATCTGTAGATGAAAATAAAGAAATTAAAAAAGCTCATACCATTAATCGAAAAAATGACATCCCGCTCATACACTACATCCTTGAATTTGATATAAACGACACATTAAATTTTTTCGGTAAAGAAATTACCTGCCCGAAATCCAACCGTTTCATCGCTACTTACGACCCGCTGAATTTCAAATTACATATTGATAAAAATTTTGCAGAAAGAATATCCGAAAAAGATGTCAGTTATGAATATATCATTCTCTCCGGTTATCAAATGTTGCATGAAACTTTGCCTGACGGAACTTCGGGAAAAGATAAGATTAACAATTCTCTGAAAGTTATTGATAAATTTAAAGAAAATAATAAAAACACACTTATTCATTTTGAAATTGCTTCTACTCAAGATAAGGTAATAAGAAAATATCTTCTCGATACGATTGCAAAACAAGTTGACAGTATCGGTTTTAACGAAAGAGAATTAATTGACATTCTTGAAGTTATTAACGAAAATGAATT
>JANTGL010000161.1 GCA_024762915.1 Bacteroidales bacterium
CTTTCGGAAACAATTGCATCCTCTCTTTCAATCACAAAAATAAATCAAAAAACGGCTGTCCTTCTTAAACAATCACAAAAACAAGCTGAATTAATGAAAATTCAGGAAGAAGAGATGCGTCAAAATTTTGAAGAACTTCAACAAGCACAAGAAAATTCGGCTCAAAAAACCGCTGAAATGTCAGGGATTCTGGCGGCAATTGATACCAGTTCACTCGTTCTTGAAATTGATTTAGACGGGAATATTATTTCTGCAAACAGGAATTTATTAGAGTTAATTGAAATTGAAGAACAAAATATCTTAAACATCCATATTAAAGATTTTATCCATTCCGAATCAGACAGTGAATTTAATGAATTTTGGCAAAAATTAATCAACGGACAGAATATTCAAAGAACAGAATATATTAAACATGAAAATCGTGAATTTTGGCTTTCTACGGTTTATGCGCCAATTCTGGACGAAAATGCTAAAATTTCATACATTCTCTCAATTGCAAGTGATCTCAGTGAATCTAAACAACTTGAATTTGAACTTAAGGAAAGAGAAAAACAACTTCGCCTGAATCTTGAAGAGATTAACAAATCACACAAAGAAGCCGAAAGGAAACAACACATTTTGGAAAACACGAATGAAATGCTTAAAGCAAATGAGGAAACCCTACAATCGGCTGTTGAAAGTGCAATGAAACAAAGAAAAGAATTAGCTAAAAAAATAGATGAAATTGCAGAACGAGAAGCTGAAACAAATAGTTGGTTTGAGGGTATAAATCAAACAAATATTACTGCAGAATTTGATTTGAACGGAAATATTCTGTCCGTGAATCATATTTTTGAGAAAGTTTTCAATTATAAAGAAAAAGAACTGAAAACAAAGAATCACAACATACTCGTTTCTGAACAAGTATTAAATTCCGAAGAATACAAAAAACGATGGGAAAAACTTCATTTGGGTATTCATGTAAGCGGAACATTTCAATACATAAATAAAAATAAAGAACGGATTTATATTCAAGGGACATACACGGCAATTAAAGACCACAAGGGGAAAACATTAAAAATATATTTAATCGGTTCAAATACTTCGGATCTTATTAAACGATCGGAAGAATTAAAAGCCCGTGAAACAGAACTTAACTTTCAAATTGAAGATATGGAGATGCTTCAAAAACAAAAGGAAAAACAAGAAGAAGAGCTCTCAAAACGATCTGTTGAAATAATTGAACAAGAATCCGTTATTAAAAGCAGAACGGAAGGTATTAACAGAACCATTCTTGTTGCGGAATTTGACCCGGAAGGTAAAATTGTATTTGTTAACGATATTTTCACAAAAACGTTTGATTATTCTGCAAAAGAACTTATATCAAAACATCACGAAATTCTGATTACAAAAGATTTTTCACAATCAAAAGAATATAAGAATGCTTGGGAACAATTGAATAAAGGTGAATATCTGACAGAAACATTTACATTTATAAGTAAAAATAAATCGAAAATATATATTCACGGCACATATACACCCGTTAAAAATTCCAAAGGAAAAATAATGAAAATACTCTTAACCGGATTTGACACAACGGATTTAATTAAAAGAACCGAAGAACTGAAAGCCCGAGAAACAGAACTTTCATTTCAGATAGAAGAATTGAAATTGTTAAAAAAGAAATCAAAAAATGACAAATAATAATTCTCATTCAATTTTTAATAAAATATTTGCCGCCATATTATTATTGTGCATCTCCGTATTCGGTTTCGGTCAAACCAAAAGAACTGTTTTAAACAAAATCAATCCGCCTTATAATATTAAAGATTATTATTTGTTATTACCCGATAGTTTGCTTGACGGACCGGACTTCAACCAACGAATGATTTCTTTGAAATACAAAAATCTTGATGAGCTATGGAAGCATAAAGGATATTGGCAGATTGATACACTCGACTACAGAAACGGTTATTTGAAACTTTCATCAACAGGCGACGGATCGGGAACCGAATTTGAAATAACATATTTTATTAAAAAAGACAAATCACGTGAAATCGCTGTTAATACAATCTATTGGGATTTGGCAGTGACATCTTCTTCTCTGAAATTTTATTCTTTTAAAAATAATACGTGGAAAGATATTACAAAAAAAATATTACCTGAAATAAGGCTTTCTTTGTTTACAAATGAAACATTTTCTAAAATTATTACATCTCATTCAACAATTTCGCCTGTTATATATAAACTTCCGCAAAAAGGAAAAAATATTACGGCAAAAATCGACATCGCTACAATTGATAATTTATTAGATGAAAATTCCGTTGATGAAGTCGAATATGTAAAAATTAAAAAATCACTTCATCCCGTAAAACTAATATGGTACAACGGAGTTTTTAAAATTCAAGAATAAAACAATCTGATAATCTGACAATTAATAAACATTCCGGTAAAAACTTTCAAAGCTTCTAACTTTCTTAATAAAATTCGTATAAATTTACATAGGGTAAAACATGTTTCAAGTATCTTAGTAATAAACAAGTTTTTTATTCATCTAAAAAAATGCATCATGAAAAATCTAAGATTCATAAAATCAGTATTATTGTTATTTGTTTTCGTTTTATTCGAATTTACCGGAAGTTCAGAAAATAATCCGGAAAAATCAAACACAATTTCATTTCAAGAAACGAATACTATTATCAGCGGAAAAGTTATTGACGCGAAAACAAATCAACCCATTGCATTTGCATCCGTAACCGCAACCGGGACAAATATCGGGACTGTTACAAACACCGACGGTGAATTTACGATTCAATTTGGAAAAAATTTAAATGTGAAATCATTGACTTTCAAATATATCGGGTATCAAAATCAAGAGGTTGAAATAAGTTCCATTCCTGAAAAAAAATTCAAAGTAAAAATGAAACCATCCGTAATTCCGATTGAAGAAGTTGTCATTCGACCTAATGATCCTAAAGAATTAATAAAAGAAGTTTTAAGAAAAATTCCTCAAAATTACAGTGAAAAAGCTAATAAAGAAATGGCTTTTTACAGAGAATATATTAAAAATAAGAGAAAATATGTTTCAATTTCAGAAGCTGTTGTTGAAATTTACAAAGCACCTTATAATAAAGAATACAGTAATGATTTGGTAAAATTATATAAAGGTCATAAAAGTGCTAAAGTAAAAGCTCAAGATACAATAATAATGAAATTGAAAGGCGGTCCGAAAACAGCACTGCTGCTTGATATTGCAAAAAACCCGTACATCCTGTTTTCTGATGAGAAATTGGAAGATTACGACTTCACATTAGATGATATAACAAATATTAATAATCAACAAAATTACATCCTGATTTTTAAACAAAAACCAAAACCTGAACAAGCTCTTTTTAACGGGAAAATTTACGTAAATATTAAGACATTAGCCATAACAGCGGCAGAATTTAATCTTAACTTAGAAAACATTTCAGAAGCAAGTAAAGTTTTTATACGAAAAAAACCTTTGCTTATGCAAATCAGACCGACAAATACAAAATATCTTGTCAATTATACAGAAAGTAACGGAAAATATTATTTTTCACATGCGCGAGGAGAAGTAGAGTTTGAGGTTAAATGGAAAAGAAAACTATTTAAATCACATTACTCCGTTATGACAGAAATTGCAATAACCGACAGAACCGATAAAAATGTACAAAAAATACCGAAAAATCAACAACTGAAAGCCGGAATCGTTTTTGATGAAAAAGTATATCCGTTTACGGATACTGATTTTTGGGGGAAATATAATACGATTAAACCTGAAGAATCAATCCAAAAAACAATAAAAAAATATGGTGTAAAATTAAAAATTCAAGATAATTAAATACTTATAATCAGCTTTTAACGGAAAGAAATTCTGACTTTTATTTTGAATTTCTTTCCGTTTCCGATAAAACATTAAACCTTGAAATTAATAAAACAAAACAAAATAAATTTAAAAAATTTTGAACGTTTATTTAAGAAACATTATGTTCAACTGTGTTTGTATGCACTTAAATACACCAACAATGAGGTTCTTGCTGAAGAAGTTGTCCAAACTGTTTTTTGTAAAATTTGGGAAAAAAGAAAATACATCAGTATTGCTGTTTCATTTAAATCCTATTTATATATTGCCGTAAGAAACAAATGTTTGCAGGAAATTAAGCATCAAAAAGTAATTAACACCTATAATAATTACATTGAAAGTTCTGATAAAAGAAACTTTGAAGGGCCGCATGAAAACTTGATTTATAAAGAAACTTCGGAAATACTCAGTGAGGTTTTGGAAATATTACCTGAGCGGTGTTCCGAAATTTTTAAATTAAGCCGTTTTGAAGGATTAAAATATTCTGAAATTGCAAAACAATTATCAATTTCGATTAAAACAGTTGAAGCCGATATAAGTAAAGCTCTTAAAACATTCAGACTTTATTTTCCTGAATATAAATAAAAGAAAATGACACATAAAGAAAATCATATTATAAACGGATTTATTAACGGAACACTTGACAAAGATTCTCGTTTACAAATTTCACAAGAAATTAAAAACATCAAACAACCGGACGAAGGAAAGATCTCGGAGAAGAAATCACAGAAGTTTGATGCCGATGCAGCATGGAACAAGTTTCAAAACAGAATAAAAGATCGGAATTCGGCGGATACCGAAAATAAAAAACGGTACAACTCTTTTTACAAACTCAGTAAAATTGCAGCATCCGTTATTTTAATTCTCGGATTATCTGTTTCGGTTTATGTTCTTTTTACATCAAAGTCAACAATTAATATCCAATCAGAGAATATGATAAAAACGGTAACATTACCGGATGGTTCCGCCGTAACATTAAACATTAATTCTCACTTATCATATCCCGAGAAATTTGCTGAAAATAACAGAATTGTTGAGTTTGACGGTGAAGCTTTTTTTAAGATCAGCAAAAATCCTCAAAAACCGTTTATAATTAAAACCGATAAAGCTCGAATAAAAGTTTTAGGAACCTCATTTAATGTCAATACGGATAAGAAAAAAACAGAAGTTGTTGTTAAAACCGGAAAAGTCGAATTTAAAAACATTTTATCAATTCAAAATAAAGTTGTTTTAACTTCCGGTGAAAAGGGAATATTAAGTTCCGGAAAAATCGTTAAAGTAAAAAATAAAAATCCGAATTATCTGTCGTGGAAAACGCATTTTTTTACTTATGAAAATAAAAAATTAAAAACCATTGTGTCTGACATAAATGAAGCATACCGAGTGAATATCATCTTTAAAGATGCCGACATTGGTGAAATTGTTACCGGAAAAACAAGTTTTAATAACTATACTGTCGAAACAATTATTGAAATTATTTGTGAAACCCATCATTTAAAATCAACCGGTAACGGGAAAAATATTATCTTGTCTTACTAAATAAGATATATGCGCAAATTTGTCGTAATATTACTTTTAATAAACATTATTTGTATTCGACACCTTATTGCACAAAATTCGATATTAACAGAGCCCGTATCAATAAAGTTATCAAACATTTCCGTAAATAAAGCATTGGATGTCTTAAGCCTTAAAACAGGCTATTATTTTTCCTATGATGCTCAAATTTTGACTTCCGAAAATAAAATAACACTTGATGAAAACAATGAACAACTGAAGCAAATTCTTGAAAATATTTTTTCTGAAAAGTTAAACTTTGTCGTCATTAAAAATCATATTATCATTTCAAAATTTAATGCTGATTCAACACCTTTTATTAATGCTGTTTCAGATTCAATGATTCAAATAAACGGTAAAATTATTGATGTAAAAACAAAAAAACCGATACCGTATGCCGCGGTCGGAATTCTGAACACAACATCCGGCATCGTTGCAAATCAAAACGGAGAATTCTCTTTCCGTTTTCCTGCGAGTTATCAAGATTCAACAATTTATATTTTCAATTTGGGTTATAAAAACTATGAAACGACTGTTCATCATTTTCATAATAAAACTAATGTCATCGAATTAAATCAAGAATATGTTTCTATAGAAGAAGTGATTATACGAAATGCCGATCCGAAAGAAATATTGTTAAATGCAATTCTTAATATCAAAAATAATTACACTCAAAATCCGACTGTTCTCTCTGCATTTTACAGAGAATCGGTTAAAAGAAACAAACTTTTATTCAGTTATTCCGAAGCTCTGCTGAAAATTTACAAAACACCCTACCGTGCAAGTCTGG
>JANTGL010000162.1 GCA_024762915.1 Bacteroidales bacterium
TTTCGGAACTTTTCCGAAATTCTTTTTAAACTTCGGATGCGACATGAGTGCATCATAGACTTTATCATCAGGATTACTCCACTCTACTCCGCCGTATAAACCTTCGGTGTTTTGTCTGAAAATAACAACATCAACTCCGGGTTCTTCTATTTCACCGTTTTTTCCTCTTCTGATAAAATTCAAGGGATTGCCTTTGTATGTTTTACAAGGTCGTGCACATATTTCCAATCCGAAATGCTGACGCAACCCGACAATAGGGCTGGAATATATCAAACCTTTTTCTTTTAATTCGGGAGCTAATTCTTCAAATGCTTCATCTTTCGGTTTTGAAGTGATAGCACCGAAAAGGGCAATCTTATGTTTTTCAAGCAAATCAATGGTTCTTTCCGGAAGCGGATTTCCTTCCTTTCTCCAGAATTCCCAGCCGATATCGCCTTCAACATAGTCGGCTTCAAAACCGGCTGCGTTTAATACTCTTAATGTTTCGTCGAGAACGGCTTTTCCTATTCCGTCTCCGGGTAAAGTTACAATGGTTCTTTTTGACATAACAATTCGTTTATAATTTGTTTTTAATTAAAATTTCGTAAATTTATACTTTTTAATTCAATTCAAAAATTCAATATTAAAATTAAACAAAAAATGCTAAAAAACACATTTTTATTACTTCTGATTTCTATTTCGCTAACGACATCTTTATTCTCTCAACAAATTGATTGCTATACGATTATTGCAGGCAAGAACACAACTTCAGACGGCTCGATTCTTGTCGGACATAACGAAGACGACGGCGGACCCGAAATGCTTGTCAATTGGTTTAAAGTTCCGGAAAAAAAATATAAAAAAAACGACAGCATTACATTATTGAACGGAACAAAAATTCCGCAAAGTGAGAGAACATTTTCTTATCTTCGTTTTCAAGTTACAAAACAAAAATTCGGCGATGCGTATTTGAACGAACATTCCGTTTTAATTTGTTCCGATGCCTGTGCGTCAAAAGAAGATACGGCAAAAGGCAATATCGGATATTATTTGCGAAAAATTCTTGCCGAACGTGCAACAAGTGCAAGAAATGCCGTGAAACTTGCCGGCAAACTTATCGAAACCTACGGTTATGAAAGTTCCGGAAGAACATACACAATTGCCGATGCTAACGAAGCTTGGATGCTATCCGCCGTTAAAGGCAAACATTGGATTGCACAACGCATCCCGGATGATGAAACGGCAATTATACCGAATTATTACACCATTCAGGAAGTTGATTTAAAAGACAGTGCAAATTTTCTTGCAGCACCCGACCTTATTGAATATGCCGAAAAAAGAAGATGGTATAATCCCGAAAAAGACGGTAATTTTAATTTCAGAAAAGTTTACGGTGATTCTGCTTGTAATATTGCCGATTACAATATTCCGCGACATTTAGCGGGAATAAATTTTCTTTCCGAAAAACAATATAACGAAAATACGGTTTTACCTTTTTCATTCATTCCGAAGAAGAAAATAAATAAAAAAGATATTGAAAATATACTTTCAAGTCATTATGAAGGAACTAAATATTGCAAACTTCCCGAAAATAAAAATCCGCATAAAAACCAAATCAGAGGTATATGTGATTATAATACGCAATTCAGTTTTGTAGCTCAATTGAGAAGTAATATGCCTGCCGGTATCGGTTCGCTTATATGGATTGCACCCTATAACGGATGTTTGTTTCCTTATATTCCTTTGTATTTGGGAATTTATGATACGAATAAAAAAGTTCGTCTTTCAAACAGAAATTTTGCCGAAGAATTACAATTTAAAAATGAACAAAACAATTTGGAACAATTTACACAACATGCTTATTATCAATTTAATGAATACGTAAAATTTATTGAAGAAAATTATCCCGAAAGAATTGAAGAAGCACGAATTTTTAAAAATTTAGTTGAAACAAAACTTGACAGAAATCAAAAAAAATTAGAAAATTCAGTTCTTGAAGTTTATAATTCGTATCCCGATGATACAAAAAAAATTCTGACAGATTATTGTAATCGTTATTTTGATACAATTTTAAGAATATCAAAACAAATTATGCAAACTAATTAAATTCATTACCATGAAAAAAACACTTCTTTTACTCGCTATACTCTTTACCGGAATATATACATTTTCGCAAGAGCCGGAATTTGAAACCGTTATTCAAAGAGGGCATCTCGGTGCGGTAAAAATTGCCGTTTTCAGTCCCGACGGAAAATACATCATTACAGGCGGAAGAGACCGAACAGCAAAACTTTGGGAAGTTACAACCGGCAGAGAAATGCGAACTTTTGTAGGACACCAAGGAACCATTGAAGTATTGTGTTTTTCGCCCGACGGAAAATTCATTGCAACCGGCAGCACCGATAAAACTGTTAAATTATGGAATATTTTAACCGGTGAATTAATCAGAACTTACGATGATAAAAACGATAAATCGTATTTTAAAACAGGAATAACTTCAATTGCTTTTACGACTGACGGCAAAAAACTCATAGCAGGCGGTACAAACCGATATTTAAGAATTTACGACACCGATACCGGTAAATTACTGAAAAAATTTGAAGTTACGTCGAATATGGGCACCAACACAGGTGTACAATTGCAAATGAGTAAAAATAATAAAGATATTTTGGTTGGAGAAGATAACCGAAAGGCAGCAATTTATGATATCGAAACCGGAGAAAAAAAGACTTTGTTAAAATCATTTGATAAAGGAAGTTGCGGCGGTTGCGGCACTTTTGCAAAATTTTCAAGCGATGAAAAATATGTTATATCCGGTTCACACAACGGAAATTTAGTTCTTTGGAACTTAAAAACAGGAAAAATTGAAAAAACCTATTTACCTGAATTAAAAGATATAACTTCGGTTGATATAAGCAAAGACGGAAAAACAATCCTATATTCGGATAAAGAAAACGTATTTTTATTTAATCGCTATTCAGGGAGAAAAGTTAAAACAATAAAACCTCATAAAAAAGAAATTAACTCTGCAATAATAAGTCCCGGAGGCACATATTTTTTAACTTCCGCAGATGACGGAACGGCAAAATTGATAAAAACATCAAACGGAAGAACTGTCCGAACATTTGTCGGATACATTAATAAAAGCAATCAAGGAACGGATTTAGACAGAGAAAACTATTGGCAATCTTGGGCAAGAGCTTATTTTGACCGAAAAACTTCCGTAAAACTCAGTCCTGACGGAAAACTTTTGATAATAGGAAAACAAGATTCTATTGCGAAAGTACTTGATTTTAGTACGGGGAAAACAATATTCAACTTAAAAGGCCATTCGGCAGCTGTTATTTGTTTTGACTTTTCTCCCGACAGTAAAATGATAGCAACAGGCAGCAACGATAAAACCATAAAATTATGGAATACGGCAGACGGTAAACTTATTAAAACCTTAAAAGGTCATTCTGCAATGATTTTTGATGTCCATTTTAATTCCGACGGAACAAGATTATTATCAGGAAGTTGGGACGGAGATGCTTATATTTGGGATGTAAAAACAGGTAAACGAGAGAATTACTTTAAGAATGTTAAAGCATTTTGCTCAAATTTTTCACCTATCGGAAATTATATTGTAACCGGAGGTCTTGACAAAAGTTTCTCATTATATGAAATTGATTCAAAACAATTATTCAGAAATTTTATCGGACATACCGAACCGGTATCTTCTTTTGATTTCTCACCTGACGGCAGAACATTGGTTTCCGGTTCGTGGGACGGAAATGTTTTTATTTGGGATATGATTTCCGGATTTCAACTCAGAAAAATTAATCCCGAACAAGGACAAATCCATTCTGTTGCTTTTTCAGGGAACGGAAAATATGTTTTTACCGGCGGATCAAACGGGACAATTAAAATGTGGAATACAAACACAGGAAAATTACTTAAAATATTTGACGGACACAAATCTGCCGTAACTTCATTGCAGGTGTCTCCGGATAATCAAACACTTGTTTCATGCAGTATTCAAGGTGTTGTAAAGATCTGGGAAATTGTAAATGCAAAAATCATTTACACTTATTATCAATTATCAAGAAATGATTGGTTTGTTAAAGCAAGAGGAGGTTTTTTTGACGGTAATGCCGGAGCAAAAAAATATATTTTCTACGTTAAAGGCATGCAAACCTTTAATGTCGATCAATTTTTTGAAGATTTTTACCGTCCGGGATTACTTCAATATGCCTATAAAACAAGAGGTTTGATTAATGAAAATATCAATATGGAAGATAATTTACAAAAATCACCGCCGCCAAGTGTAAAATTTACGACAAATTATAACGATTCTATTTTCAAAAACGGAATTATAACGGTTAATTTTCAAGTTTCGGATAACGGAGGCGGAATTGACGAAATAAAAGTAACCCAAAACGGTAAACGTATCATTTCTGATTTTAAAAGAAATAAAAAAATTAAAAGAGGGAAACGTTTAAACGAATCTTTGGAATTGATGTTGGTTCCCGGAAATAACAAAATACAAGTTTCAGCTTTCAGTCAAGGAAGAATTGAATCGAATATTATTTCTCAAAATATCATATTTCAAAGTGATGAGACGCTTCCGGATTGCTATATTCTGACAATCGGAATTAATAAATACAAAAATGAAAGTTTAAATTTAAATTATGCGAAACCGGATGCAAAAGCATTCTCAAATGTGATAAAAAAACACAGTAAAAATTTATTTAATACAATGACATTTTATAATTTACTGGATAATGATGCCACAAAAAACAATATTATCAATGCAATAAATGCCATTGCCGCAAAAGCAAAACCGAAAGACGTATTTATTTTTTATTATGCGGGACACGGCAGCATGGTCGGAACGGATTTTTATTTTATCCCGACAAATTGTATCCGAATTTATGATATGAATGACTTAACGGATAATGCACTTGATGCCGAATACATGCAAAAAAAATTCAGCATGATTAAAGCTTTGAAACAAGTAATGATTCTTGATGCTTGCCAATCGGGGGGAGCTACCGAAGTACTTGCACAAAGAGGAGCAGTTAAGGAAAAAGCCATTGCACAACTTTCCCGAAGTGCGGGTATTCATGTTTTGGCATCAGCCGGCAGCGAACAATTTGCCGTAGAATTTAAAAGCTTGGGACACGGTTTGTTTACCTACATTCTTCTGGATGCCCTCAACGGAAGTGCCGACGGTTCGCCGCTCGACGGCAAAGTTACAATCTATGAATTAAAATCTTACCTCGACGATCAAGTGCCTGAATACACGAGTAAATTTAAAGGTGTTCGACAATATCCTTACTCCTATTCCGGCGGAAATGATTTTCCTTTAACATTGGATGAAAAATAAGTTTGAAAGGTGAAAGGTGAAAGGTGAAAGGTGAAAGGTGAAAGTTTCAAAGAACTCTTTTACCGCAAAGGGCACAAAGATATACACAAAGTTCACAAAAGAACATATTTCGAAATTCATTATTAAAAGTCATTCTTGTCCGAGATAATTTTTACAAAAGGGCTCAAACCCTAATTTTTCAGGGTGATTTCAGCCCCCGACTTAAGTTAATTTCAAATTTATCAACATTCAGGACTTTAGTCCTTTTAAACGGATTTAATATATAAAATATACAAAATATCTATTCCGTATTATTGCATATTTCTCAATTTATCGGACAATATTGATATAAAACCTTATAATTCTAGTTAAACCTTATTATTTTAATGTTGAAATTATTACATCTGATTAAAAAAACATAAATTAATTTCAAATCATCAATTTCAAATTTTAAACATTCGGCTTTGAAATTATAATATTCGATTGCGATATTTTTATATACGAAGTCGTATGTTTTAACATCGTTTTTGACTGTTATAACTTCGCTTTCGAGTAATTTAACATTTCACTTGAATGTTTTAACTCCGATACTGAGTGTTTTAATTCCGATATTGAATGTTTTAACTCCGATTTCGGACTTCAAACACTCGATTTTGTCAGTTTTAGAGACAAATTGTCGTGTTTTTTTACCAAAAATCGCAAAGAATACAAATTTTACAAAAAACAACTCTTCATTATTCATCATTCAGTGTTAATTGTCAATTATCAATCGTCAATTGTTAATTAAAAACATGTTCTTTAACACTTCAAAATTTATCTCATTTTTCGATTATGCTTTTCATAAATTTTATTTACTTCGCATCGGTTATTTTCTATTTATTA
>JANTGL010000163.1 GCA_024762915.1 Bacteroidales bacterium
GTGGGTATCACCGTTGGTTGATTTTACTTCAAAAACACCGTCGCCAAGTTCCAACACTGAAATATCAAAAGTTCCGCCGCCAAGGTCAAAAACCGCAATGGTTTCATCTTTTTGTTTCTTATCAAGACCGTATGCCAATGCTGCAGCTGTCGGTTCATTAATAATTCTTTTTACTTCTAAACCGGCAATTTCTCCGGCTTCTTTGGTTGCTTGTCTTTGCGAATCACTAAAATAGGCAGGAACCGTAATAACAGCTTCAGTCACTTCTTGACCGAGAAAATCTTCAGCTGTTTTCTTCATTTTTTGAAGAACCATGGCCGAAATTTCTTGAGGTGTGTATAATCTGTCGTCAATTTTTACACGCGGTGTATTATTTTCACCTTTAACAACTTTGTATGAGACTCTGTTTACTTCTTTTTTTACTTTATCGAATGTTTCTCCCATAAATCGTTTTATGGAAAAGATTGTTTTTTCCGGATTTGTGATTGCTTGTCTTTTTGCCGGGTCACCAACTTTTCTTTCTCCGCCTTCAACAAATGCAACAATAGAAGGTGTTGTTCGTTTTCCTTCACTGTTTTGGATAACAACGGGTTCATTTCCCTCCATAACGGAAACGCATGAATTCGTCGTTCCTAAATCGATACCTATTATTTTTCCCATTTTTATATTTATATTTAATTAGTATTCAAAATTTCGACATTAAATTATCAATCATTGTGCCGTCCGGGTTTTTATCTTATTTTATGAAAAAAAGACATATAATTTGTTTCAGTTGACATAAAAGTGAAACAGATGACAGACAAAAAGTCAGGTTTATTATTTATTATCGCTGATGCAACCTATTTGCCGTATAATTAGTCAGGTAATAAAACTACACTCAAACGAACAAAAATGAAACACTTTAATTGGAAAAAGACCTACGACACGGGGATTGTTGAAATTGATAAACAACATCGGCATCTTTTTGAAATTGCAAATGCTTTTTATGATGAATTGTTTTCCGAAACGTTTATGGCTGATAATAATAAAATATTTACAATTTTAGAAGACCTAAAGGTATATTCAGAATTTCATTACAGATATGAAAAAAATATTTACCCGAAAGAAATTTTACACAGATATGTTCATATTGAAAATATGTTAGCTGAAAGAATTGCTGAATTAAATGACTTGTACAAATCGAATAATATTATTGTTTTGTATGGTTTTGCCGAATTTCTCAGGAAATGGCTTTTAAAACACATTATTGTTTTAGAGACAAAAGATTTTAAAGAAATACTTAAAAAAGAAGTTATTAATTTATGTTGTAATTAATACAGCTTATAAATTATGTACATTAATTACAGGATTTGCATAGATTTTTAAAAATAATGTTTCTGTTTCTTCAGAATGATTGTTTATCTTATCTAATTGTTCTTTTTTATATTTAAGAAAGATTTCTTTTTTGTTTTTTGAATAAAATTTTCGGAATTTATCGGAATGATGTAATAAATCGTATGCAATATAATTATTCGGAAAAAGCCGGTAATTTCGATAAATCTCGGAATCAATAATTTCACCCAATTTTTTCACTTTATTATTCGTTCTTGAAACGGTTTCTAAAACAGGAAGTTTCGAATTTATCGGTTCACCGATTGCGATATGAACATGGCCTTTTTTACTGCATGTTCCGTCAATGATACTGTTAATATCTTCCCCTTCAATTTTTATATATTTTCCGTTAACGGTTTGCAGTAGTTCTTTTACTTTAAGATGATCGTTTGGTTCAAACTCGTATGAAACCGAAAGCGGAACAATCATTAATTCACGGATATTTTCTTCAAAGGATTTGGTTCCCGAAGCATTCAACATTTTTAAAATTCCCGAATGTGTTTTGTCATCACCGTTTTTGGTCCTTCCGCCCCGCTGAGCAATCCAAATTGATTCTTTTTTATTAAAAACCGTGTATCGAATATATTCGGATAGTTGCAAAGTTTTTTTCAGCAATTCTTTCGGTGTTCCTTTTCGATACACTTTAAACATTTTATTGGTTTTTCCGATATCAAAAACAAGTGAATCTTCCATTAAATTATTACCGAAGGTAATTTCGGTTGTTCGAAAACCGTTATCAGCTAAAAGATATTCAAATAAAGTGGCATCTAAAACAATATCTCGGTGGTTGGAAATAAAAACATAATGTTTGTTTTTTTCGATGTTCTCAAGTCCTGAAACACTTAATCCGTCAATTGTATTTTCAATCACTTTATCCGTAATTTGATGCATGATTTTCATTTGGAAATCATGAATGGATTTCACGGAATTCATTAATTGAATATAACCGGCATCATTTAAACCAGGAAAAAAATAATGAATTATTTGTTTAAAACGTTTATTTGCAGAAATACGTTTTACGGCTTCAAGGGCTTCTTTTTCGTTATAAGGTCTGAATTCATCGTAGAAATCAGTTATCTTTATTGTTTGCATAAGATGCAATTATATGGCATATCTTGTTTGTCCCGCAAAGATAAAAATATCCTTTTAATTAAATTATTTTATTCCGGTTTCCCGAAAAATTTTAACTTCGCAAATCTTAATTAAAAAAATTATGTGATGAGTAAATTCGGAAAAGTAATTAAAAAATTCCCGAAAACTTTTTGGGTGGCTAATTCTATGGAATTGTTTGAACGATGGGCATGGTACGGATTATTTGCCATTCTTGCACTTTATTTAACGAATTCTACGGATGAAGGCGCATTGGGTTTTTCGCAAACACAAAAAGGTGATATTATGGGAATTGTTACGGCAATTTTATATTTATTACCGATTGTAACCGGTGCTGTTGCAGACCGCTTCGGTTATAGAAAAGTATTAATTGTTGCATACATAATTTTATCTTCCGGTTATTTTATGATGGGGCAATTTACAACATACGGATTTGTGTTTTTTGCTTTTTTATATGTTGCTTTAGGTGCAGCTATGTTTAAACCGATTGTATCTGCCACCATTGCAAAAACAACTGATAAAGATACACGGGCTATAGGTTTCGGAATTTTTTACATGATGGTAAATATCGGTGGTTTTTTCGGACCGATTGTAGCTTCAAAAATGAGAGTAATTGATTGGAATAATGTTTTCATTATGTCAACGATTTCAATTATTATTAACTTATTTTTAGTTATTCTTTTTTATAAAGAACCGAAAAGAGAAAAACCGATTGAATCAAAAAATATATTTTATGATTATATATTGTTGATATGGACAATGTTTACATCAATTGTTGTTTTTGTCTTCTTTTTTACAATCTTTCTTACAATCTTTTTTATAGAGAGTTTTATAATATTTATACTTAAAGAACGATTGAGTTTTAAATTTGTTAATTTTATTAAAACTCTGCCCATTGGTGAAGATAATAAAAAGATATTCAATAATATAACAACAATCTTCAAGGATTCAAAATTTATTTTATTCTTATTATTTATTGTCGGATTTTGGACAATGTTTAACCAGATTTTTTATACCCTGCCCAATTTTGTAGATCAATGGATTGATACAAGTTCTTTGTATGATTTTTTTGCTTCAATTTGGTCGGGATTAGCTTGGTTTTTCGGTCCTGAAGACGGAAGTAATATGATAAAGCCCGAAATTGTTGTCAGTTTTGATGCGGGATTTATTATTTTATTCCAATTAATCGTATCAACAATTGTTATGCGGTTAAAACCGATTAATGCAATGATTAGCGGGATTATAGTTGCTGCTCTAGGTGTAGGATTGGCTTTTGCAACAAACAATGTAGGTTATGCGGTATTCGGAATTTTTATATTCGCGATTGGTGAGATGGCAGCATCTCCCAAAATTACGGAATACATAGGAAGTATTGCTCCAAGAGAGAAAGTTGCACTTTACATGGGTTATTCTTTTTTACCTGTTGCAATCGGTAATTTTCTGGCAGGAATTTTATCCGGAAGAGTTTATCAATCAATGAGTGATAAGATTTCATTATTACAAATAGAAGTTACAAAAAGAGGAATAAGCATTCCGGAAATTCACGGAAAATTTACACAAAATAATTATATTGATGAAGCTTGTAAAAAAATGAGTATGACTCGACCTGAGTTAACACAATATTTATGGGATAATTATAATCCTTCCAAAATTTGGATTGTTTTTACAATTATCGGAATTATTGCCGTTACAGGTTTATTTATTTACGATAAATTTATTTTAAAAAGTAAAAACGGTGATTAAGGTTTTACCGATTATAAAAAAACGCTGCAAAATTTTAAAATTGCAGCGTTTTTATTTTTTGATTTTATCTAATACTAACTTTTCCAAAGTTTCAAACTTTGGAAAAGTTGATTGAAACTGTCAATCTTCATACTCCAAAGTAATTTTTGTTCCGTAAGATTTATCGGTCAATTTCGTGGCTTCGGTAATAACACTTTTGCTGCCGCCGTTTTCGATAAAATTAATACAAGCACGGATTTTCGGTGCCATATTACCTTCACCGAATTTTCCTTCTGCCGTATATTTTAATGCATCTTCTCGATTAAGGAAATCCAATTTTTGTTGATCGGGTTCATTAAAGTTGATATATACATAGGGCACATCCGTTAAGATATAAAATTCATCGGCATTAATTTTTGCTGCCAAAAGAGCTGATGCTTTATCTTTATCAATAACGGCTTCCGTCGGTCTTACTTTTTTATGTTCATCAATATAAACGGGAATTCCGCCGCCTCCGGATGCAATAACAACAGCTCCGGCATCCGTAATGCTTTCAATTGTTTTAATATTAAAAATATCCAGTGGTTCGGGAGAAGGAACAACGCGTCGCCATCCGCCGACTTTTTTTGGTGTTGGTTTAAAAATCCATTTCTTTTCGGCAACTAATTTATCGGCAGTTTCTTTATCGTAAATTTTGCCGACCGGTTTTGTCGGATTTTGAAATGCATGGTCATTTTTATCAACGGCAACTTGAGATACCAGTGTAACGATATCTTTTTCAATGCCTTCTTCAATAAAAATATTACGAAGAACACGTTCAATCATGTAACCGATACCGCCTTGTGAATCGGCAACACAAATATCCAAAGGCATTTGCGGAATCTTATACATTATTTCCCCGGCATCGTTTCGCATCAAAATATTTCCGACTTGCGGACCGTTTCCGTGACTTAAAATAACTTCGTGCCCTTCTTTAATGAAAGGGATGATATTCATAAGCGTATCGTAGGTGTTTTGTTCTTGTTCTTCTATGGTTCCGGCTTGATTGCCTCTTAATAAGGCATTTCCGCCGAGTGCAATGACTATTTTTTTCTTCTTCATATTTTTTAATTTCGATTTTTTAATTGCCGATTTCTATTTTTAAAATATCTGATGTATAAAATTCAGAAATAAATGCGGTTCAATGATTAAAGGGAAGGTAAATCCGAAAACAGAACCGGCAAAATGGGCATCGTGTGCAATTTGATCTTTCCCTCTTTTATTCATAAAATAAGAATAAATTAAATATAATGCACCGAAAATATATGCCGGTATCGGTATCGGAATAAACATCAGAAATAAAGAAGTTTTCGGTGCTAATAAAATAGTTGTGAAAACAACGGCTGAAACAGCCCCGGATGCACCAACCGAATTATAATAATGATTATCTTTATTTTTTAATAATGCCGGCAATGTCGAAAAGGGAACAGCCAGGATATACATTAAAATATATAAAAATTTACCTGCCGTAAACAGCTGAATAAAAGCATCTTCAATAAATTGACCGAAAATCCAAAGCACATACATATTAATAATAAGATGTATCCATCCGCTGTGAACTAATGCGTGGGAAAGTAAACGGGCATATTGTTTTTTATGCCAAACCATGTAGGCGTTGAATTTCAGCTTGTTAAGCAGCTCAACATTGTTAAATGCCAAAACGGAAACAACAGACGTTATAATTATTAAAAATAAAGTGAGATACATATTTTTTTAAAATTTAAAGAGGATTGCAAAGATAGAAAAACAGATGTTATTTAATGCAATATTTTAAAGATTAGTTCCTTTAACAAATCTTCATGACTCGTGCTTACATTATTATATCCTTTTGTTTTCATATCATATTCACGTAACAGTGAAATAACCGCAACTGTTTTTTTTGTATTATAGATTTGAGCTGCTTTTACGTAATCTTTAACAAAATAGGGATTAACTTTTAAAACCGA
>JANTGL010000164.1 GCA_024762915.1 Bacteroidales bacterium
TTCCTTCCGCTGAGAAAAAAATCATTCATACCTTTTCCTGCACGTTTCGACATAAACAGTCCGATACTGATACTAATCAAAAAATATACTGCAATAATGAGCCAGTCAACAGTTGTAATATGCATATCAATAATTTATATGAATTAGAGTCTGTCTATAATGTCCGATTTCTTCGTTACGCTTGTACTGAAACCAGTCATTTACAAAAGTAAACACCTTTGTTTTCAGTACTTCACAAGCCTCGAACTCGGACATTACAGTTCAAACTCTGACTTTAAAGACAGACACTAATTAATCACAAAAATAAAAATAAAAGTCAAACTCAACTATTTGGCATTAGAAACTGAGACTTCTGAAATCTTAAAACATGTTAAAAAACAGTAAATTTCCGGATTGTTATTATCTTTGCCGCATAAATAAAAACTAAAATTATTATGTACAATTTATTAAAAGGTAAAAAAGGTCTGATATTCGGTGCCTTAAACGACAAATCTTTAGCATGGAAAGTTGCAGAAAGAGCATATGAAGAAGGTGCTGAATTTGTATTAACCAATACTCCCGTTTCGATGCGTTTCGGTGAAATTCATGAATTGGCAAAAAAATGCAATACCATTGTAGTTCCTGCAGATGCTACAAGCGTAAAAGATTTGGAAAATCTGATTGATAAAACCATGGAGCATTTCGGCGGAAAAATAGATTTCATACTTCATTCCGTTGCTATGTCTCTAAATGTTCGAAAAGGCAGAACTTATGATAATCTTGATTATAATTTCTTAGGTAAAACACTTGATATTTCAGCTATATCATTTCATAAATTATTACAAGTTGCAAAAAAGAAAGATGCGATAAACGAATGGGGCTCAGTTGTCGCTCTATCCTATGTTGCTGCACAAAAAACTTTATACCGATATAATGATATGGCTGATGCAAAAGCCATGCTTGAATCCATTGCAAGAAGTTTCGGGTACATCTACGGAAGAGAAAAGAAAATTCGTGTAAATACAATCTCTCAATCACCGACAATGACAACGGCGGGAAGCGGTGTAAAAGGAATTGACGGCTTAATGGACTTTACGGAACGTATGTCGCCTCTCGGTAATGCAAATGCCGATGAATTTGCAAATTTTTGCATTACATTATTTTCTGATTTGACAAAAAAAATAACCATGCAAAATTTATTTCATGACGGCGGTTTTTCCAGTATGGGAATGAGTTTACGTGCAATGACGATGTATAATCAAGCACTTGACAATCCGATAGAACCGGAAAGCTATGATGAATAATTGTTAATTTCTCTACATAAAAAAACTCGAAACAATTGTTTCGAGTTTTTTTTGCGGAGAGAGAGGGATTCGAACCCCCGGTACCTTTCGGTACAATGGTTTTCAAGACCACCGCATTCGACCACTCTGCCATCTCTCCTAAAAAGCGGCTGCAAATATAAAAACTATCTTTTAAAATATACAAATTATTTTGATTTTTATTTTTGTTTCGTTTGGTAATTTAAAGCTATTTCCTTTAAAATTGTATAAAACTACACATTCTGTTGATTATTAAGCTTAAAGAGCATGGAGTCACCCTATATTATTGTATTTCAATTACTTAGCCTGTAACACCTATAAACAAAAGGATACAGAGGACATTAAAATTTAATAATTTTCAAAAAAAAAGTGCTTGAAATTTGCAATATGTCAGAAATAATCTATATTTGCATAAGAATTAATATTATCTAATCACTAAAAAAAATATTTTATTATGAACAAAGCAGAATTAATTGATGCTATTGCAGCAGGTTCAGGATTAACAAAAGCTGATTCAAGAAGAGCTTTAGATGCATTTGTAGAAGCAACAGAAGGCGCACTTAAAAAAGGCGGAAGAGTTGCTCTCGTAGGTTTCGGTTCTTTTGGTGTTACCAGAAGAGAAGCCAGAAAAGGAAGAAACCCTCAAACAGGTAAAGAAATTAACATTCCGGCTAAAAATGTTATTAAATTTAAAGCAGGAAGTGATTTAACTCGAAAAGTTAATTAATTAATCCTTACACCTTACTGAAAAAAGGGATACTTCGGTATTCCTTTTTTTTATTTCCTAATTTTAACACAGTCTTTTTATCTTTGCACCGGAAATAAACTATAATGACAAAAGAATTAATTCAATATTTAAGCACATTTGTTACGGAAGACAGGTTTTCTCTATTTAATAAAATAATCAAAGAAAGAACTCGGTACATGACGGTTGTGTTAGAAGATATTTTTCAACCGCATAATGCCAGTGCCGTTTTACGTTCCTGCGATTGTTTCGGCGTTCAGGATGTTCATATTATTGAAAACGAAAATGAATATAATATAAATCCGGATGTGGCACTCGGTTCTTCAAAATGGCTGAATTTATATAAATATAATGAAGCCGAAAACAATACGCTCAACACAATTAATACACTTAAAAAAAAAGGATACCGCATTATTGCAACAACGCCGCACACTGATGATGTTAATTTGGAAGATTTTGACATAAGTAAAGGAAAATTTGCTTTAATGTTCGGTTCCGAGCAACCCGGGTTAAGCGATATTGCTATGAAAAATGCCGATGAGTTTTTGAAAATTCCAATGTACGGTTTTACCGAAAGTTTTAATATTTCCGTTTCGGCAGCCATTGTTTTGCATCATTTATCATTAAAATTAAGACAATCTGATATCAAATTCATACTTCCTGAAGATGAGCAAAATACGATTATTTTAGAATGGTTAAAGCAAAGCATTAAAAAATCGGATTTAATTATTGAAAAATTTCTTACGAAAAAAATAAAGTAATCATGATTTCTCACAGACAACTTTTTTTTCAACATGTCGGTCAAACATCGCAAAACCCTATGGCTCTTGAAATTGTAAAAGCCGAAGGTATATATATGTACGATAATAAAGGGAAAAAATATATTGATTTGGTTTCGGGTGTTTCGGTAAGTAATGTGGGACATCGCCACCCTAAAGTCGTAAAAGCCGTAAAAGACCAGCTTGATAAATACATGCATTTGATGGTTTACGGCGAGTATATTCAAAGTCCGCAAGTAAAATTTGCCGAATTATTGACACAACAAGTTCCCGAAAAATTAAATGCCGTTTACTTTGTAAATTCCGGCAGCGAAGCCATAGAAGGTGCTGTGAAATTAGCCAAACGTTATACCGGCAGACCGGAAATTATCGCTTTTAAAAATGCTTATCACGGCAGTACACACGGTGCATTAAGTTTGATGAACAATGAACACTTAACGCAGGCCTTCAGGCCTTTGGTACCGGGAATTTCTTTTCTTGATTTTAATGATTTATCGCAATTAAGTAAAATAACAGAACACACGGCAGCCGTTGTTATTGAAGCAATACAAGCGGAAGGCGGTATCATTTCCGCAGATTACGAATTTATGAAAGCCCTGCGAAAACACTGCACCGAAACCGGAACACTTCTGATTATTGATGAAATTCAAACGGGTTTCGGGCGAACAGGAGAACTCTTTGCCTTCGAGCATTACGACATTGTACCGAATATTATTTGTATTGCCAAAGGTATGGGCGGCGGAATGCCGATCGGGGCTTTTGTTGCCGATAAAGACATTATGCAAACCTTAACCTTTAATCCCGCATTGGGTCATATAACTACCTTTGGCGGGCATCCCGTTTCTGCTGCCGGTGCGTATGCAAGTTTAGAAGTAATTCTTGAAAACAACTTAAGTGAGGAAGCCGACCGCAAAGGAAAACTGTACATTGATTCTTTGATTAATCACCCGAAAGTAAAATCCGTTAGAGGGAAAGGGCTGTTTTTAGCTTTTGAATTGGAAGGTGAAGGCAGTGTTGAAAAAGTGATAAATAAAGGAGTTGAGCTCGGGTTTATCAGTGATGCTTTTTTATTTGACAACAAACGATTCAGAATTGCACCGCCGCTGACTATTTCTGATGAAGAAATTTCGGAATCGATTGATTTGCTTGTAAGAGCTTTAAATGAATTGTAAATAATTCCGGTTACACTATATAAAAAAAAGAGAGAGATTGTAAATATATTTTTCAGGGAAATTTAATAATTAGGTGTATTAATAATATGATACAAAAGCAAATAATCTCAATTGTTATAATTTTTACGGTTTTGCCGCTTATTCTGGGGAATTGCAAAAAGGATCCGGATATTATTTATTCTGAAGATACTGAATTTTCGGATGAAGTAAAAGTAAAAATAATCGGTTATTTTTCAGATGCTATGGAACCTTTTATCTCAAAAGACGAAAAATATCTGTTTTTCAACAATTTGAAAGGAGACAGCAGTAAAAACCTGTATTATGCAGAAAAAATAAACGATACGACTTTTCTGTACAAAAGCGAAATAAAAGGAGTTAATTCCGTTTATGTTGACGGAAATCCGACAATGGATGCTTTTAATAATTTTTATTTTATCTCAACACGTAATTTAGATACGGGAAACAAAACATTATTCGTCGGAGAGTTTAACAACGGAACCGTAACAAACCTGCAAGAAGTACAAGGCACAATAAATATCCCGGATTTATATTGGATAAATATGGGTGTGGAAATATCCGAAGACGGCAATACAATGTTTACTTCCAATGCAAAATTTAATCCCGGAGAAAATTTTCCGAATAAGGGAAATATCAGGTTTGCATTCAAAGAAAACGGAGACTATAACACCCCTGAAAATGAATTGACAATATTGGCAAATATAAACACCGATTCCGCCGTTGAATATGCAGGAGAATTGTCATCAGACGGTTTAGAATTATTCTATTCGCAAGTAACTTTATCCGATCCGCCGATTTTTAAAATGTTACGAGCCGTAAGAAAAAATACGGATGCTGCTTTCGGTATTCCGTTATACATAACAGAACCGTTTAAAAATGATTCTGAGGCATTTGCAGAAGCTCCTTCTCTGTCAACTGACGGAAAAAGACTATACTATCACAAACTCGAAAATGACACTTTTTCTATTTTTATGATTTCAAGACAATAACTACAGGATTACACAATCATTTCTGCACACCTCTCGTCGTCAACAATATTCAAAATAATACCTCCGGCTCCTTCACCGCAGGAATACAGATTTTTTATTTGGGAATGCTGCAATTTGAAGTATTTATTTACGCTATATTTGAATTCCGTTTTTTGAATTGCTTAATACATTGTATTTTTATGAGCAGAAGTTTTCGGAATTTCTTGCATTGCATCCCAATGTTCAATTATTTTTCCTTTATTATCAAACCTGAAAAAATCCATTGTTACATATTCAATATTGTCCGGCCAAATTTGATGTGTATAAAGAGCTGTCAAATCCCCTTCGGCAATGACTCTCACAAATTCAATTGATTTATTCGGATATTCTGCGGCCATTCTCTCAAAATAATCTATAAACGGTTGAATTCCGTCTCCGACCAAGGGATTGTGCTGAATATATTGAGCCCCGACATATAAATCAACCGCTTTTTGGGGGTTTCCTTCGTAAGCCATTTTATAAAATGCTACGGCATTTTGTTTATTCTGCTTTAAATTTTGATTCACCTTTGTTTGTTTTTTTGACTTGTTAATGTTTTAAATAAACCCATTTTTTCAATGGAGTTTATTTTTGTGTTATGTTTTTTTTATCAATCTCTATATTTTTAATTCTTTTTCCAATAATATACTGAGGAATTGTAAATATCGCTAATACAATTATATAACCAAATCCCGCAAAACCATATACTAAATACTTATCCTCACCTAAGTCTGCAAATAATATATCAGCATTATTCATTGAGCTGATAGTATAACCAATAACCCAAGCTATTGACATAATGCTTAGTACAAGATTGATTAAATACTTATCTGTAGTGATTTTTTTATAAAAAAGACCAAATCCCAAATACAATAATCCTAATACAAACATTAATGGCATATATGTGTACCAAATGTCATTTAAAGTGTCTTGATATAGAGAAAATCTCTCATCTGTAGATGTTTTAAATGTAGTAGTCATCAATTCCTGTAACTTTATCATTCCAATTGAAAACAGACCAATTATTGCATAGAATACACCAATCGAAATGCAAATTTTGTTGACATCCTTTTGAAAAACTTTTTTAATCTTAACCGATTCTAACATGCTTTCATTTCTTTTTTAATTAAA
>JANTGL010000165.1 GCA_024762915.1 Bacteroidales bacterium
AAGTTGATGATGTCGTTGTTATCGGAATTAATTTATAATATAAAAACTTATATAAGATGAAAACAATAAAATATATTACACTCGGTTTCTTTTTGATTACTACTTTCTCAATGTTTGCTCAAACTCCGGTAACACCTGATAAAAAAAGTTATGAAGATTCAACGGGTTTGTTGTATTGGAATAAAGACGTTCCCGTATACCTTCATTTATCTTCAACACCTGACGGACAAGGAAATTTACTGAAAAGTAAAATTCATGCAAAATATACCAATCCCTTTTATTTTGATACCGAAGGGATTAATTATATGCGAACCAGATATGCCGTTGATACTGCTACAAAAAAAACCGTTAACCCTCAAATTGAAATTTTGTGGGAAGTTTATGCCGACGGGAAAGCTCCCGTTTCCAAAATTCATTTTCATGGTGCAAAAAAATACAGAATCGGAGATAAAACATATTACGGCAAAGGATTACACATTTCAGTCAGTTCAAAAGATGCCGGCTCCGGTGTTGAAAATATATATTCTTCGATGAATTCAGAACCGTATCAAAAATATGAAAAAGAAATAACTCCAAATCCGAATGATGCTGTTTGTGAATTGAAATATTATGCTGTTGACCGAGTCGGAAATGCTGAAGATGTTAAAAAAAACATTGTAAAATTTTATATTGATGAAGATGCTCCCGAAACGTTTCACAATATTACGAATATCGATTTGGAAAAAAGTATTATTGCTTTAAATACAAAAATTTATCTTGATGCATCAGATTCAAAATCAGGAATTAAAGCGACCTATTATAAATTTGATGAAGGTTCTTATTTACCATATTCCGGAAACATATTGCCTCTAAAACAATTAACTGAAGATCATCATGTTTTGAGCTATTATTCCGAAGATAAAGTCGGCAATAAAGAAATTCCGAAAACCTTCAGTTTCTTTTTGGATAAAAGTGCACCGATTTTAACTTCTGATGTTCTCGGAGATCGTTTTATTGTTAATGACAGAATTTATTTCTCGGGAAGAACCAAATTAAAACTCACGGCCGTCGATAATAAATCCGGCGTAAAAGAAGTGAAGTATGCTATTGACGGTTCAGCTTTCCGACCATATGCAAATCCGTTTTATTTGCCTAAAAAACCGGGATTTCATATCGTAAAATATTATGCGGTTGACCGTATGAATAACAATACCGGAATAGGCGGCAGCAATTATAAAAATTATAAATACTCTACAAAAAAAATATATGTGGATTTAGTCGGTCCGTCATTAAATCATTCATTCATCGGCAAACGTTTTTATACGCGTGATACCGTATTTCTCGGTAAGAAATCGAAAATTAAATTAACGGCAAAAGATGCCGAATCAGGTTTGCAGTACATTTCGTATTCAATTGACGGGCAGCAAAAGGAAAATATGTATAAAGAACCGTTTACGGTTCCGGGTAACGGAAAACATATGATTGAATATTTCGGTTACGATAATGTAAATAATCGCAATATCGGACGATTTTATGTAATTGTTGATGAAAATCCGCCCGAACCGGCATATACGTTCAGCGTAAAACCCTATCGAAGTGAAAACGATGTAAATGTGTATCCGTCGTATGTTTTGATTTATCTTTCGGGAGCCGATCAAATGACCGGAACGGAGCAAATTTTTTATTCCGTTAACGGAAGTATTGAAAAATTGTATACCACACCTATTTCAGGGTTTAAAAAAGGCAATAATATCTTGAAATTTAAAACGGTTGATAAACTCGGAAATGAAAAGTCTGATGAAGTCAGTTTTATAATTGAATAATAAAATTTAAAAAAACTGTTAACACAAAAATGACTAAAAAAATAGAAAGTGAAATAAAACAGAAGTATAACACATATATTTATGATGTTACTGCTAAAAAACTTTTCATAATGATTGGCTTAGCTGTATTAATGTTGGCTTATTTTATATATTATGACATATACATCAGACATTGTGATAGTGATTCTTACACTCGTTTTTTTCCCATAAGTTTAGGTTTTTTTTTATTCTTCTTTCATTTTTTTACTAAAGAAAAATTTAAAAAACTTAAAACAAAACTTTTTAATCTGTTTTTAATTTCCAGTTTATTGATGATGTATGCGATATGTTTGCTTAACATTTATAATGATAATGTTCTTGCAATTGCTGTTTCCGGAACCATCCTGGTAATTTTTTTGGTTTCATTAGTGTTAGAAACAAGTATAATTAATATGGTTTTTATATATTTTATACCGATTATTGTTTTTACGATTATCCTTTTCTCATTTTTTGAATTATCTGACCATCACTATATATTAACGAATATTTATCCGATGGTAATTCTTGGGTTTACAGTAAACAGGTTTACTGCGAAACAAAGGTATAAGGTGTTCAAATCTAATTATTTACTTAATACTGAAAAGCTTAAAACGGAAGAGCTTTACAAAGAAACACAACGAATGAATTCCGATTTACAAATTAAAAATATAGAAATATCAAAGAATAAGGAGCAAATAACAGTACAATTAAACGAAATTAAACTTATTGCAGATGAATTAAACGTTTCTAATAATACAAAAGATAAATTCTTCTCCATTATTGCACATGATTTAAAAAGTCCGTTTAATTCAATTATTAATTTCTCGAAATTATTAAGTGAAAATTTTGATAAGTTTGATGTTCAAAAACAAAAGAAGTTTATTAATTTTATTAATGAAAGTTCACAAAATACTTTTGAATTGCTTGAGAATTTACTTCTCTGGTCTCGTTCTCAGCAAGGTGTAATTAAGTTTAATCCTGAAAAAACGGACTTAAAAGCATTATTATCCGAAATAATGTTAAATATACAAGAACAGGCAAATAATAAAGATATTCAAATTCTTGATACAGTTTCTGAAAATAAAATAATTTTAGCAGATAAAAATATGCTTTCAACAGTATTCAGGAATTTAATTACAAATGCCATAAAATTTACTTCCAGAAACGGTAAAATAACCATAAGTGCAAAGGAAGTCAGAGGAGATAATAATCAGGCATTTCTTAACATATCTGTTAAAGATACCGGTATCGGCATCGCAAAAGAAAAGCAGTCGAAAATATTTGAAATAACAGAGAACACATCAACTCAGGGAACAGAAAATGAAGCAGGAACCGGATTAGGATTAATCATCTGTAAAGAATTTATTGAGACACACGGAGGTAAAATATGGGTTGAAAGCAAGCCCGGAGAAGGAAGTTGCTTTAATTTCAGTTTGCCCGTTATTCCATAGTTTTATGAAATAAATTTGAGACTTTAAAAAAGACCTGCTGATACAGATCTTCATTATTTTCGGCGATAATAAATTATTATTAATTAAACAGCTTTTATCGTAAAAGGAATATCAAAAATACCGGATAAATCTTCCGCTAATTCTTCATTGTCTTCATCGTCACCTTCAAAATACCAAGTAACCGAAATCTTTTTTCCTTTTTTATGATACTCGGTAAATTGAATTAAAAGTTGCATGATGTTTTTATAGGACAAACTGTTTAATATACTGATATTGAATATACAATTAATTTCGCAATCAATTTTCGGCATCTCGTTTTCTGTCCAATTTAAAATTTTCTCGTAAATTTCTTCATAAATATTATCGGAAAATGACGGTCCGATTATTTCAAATTGACAATTTTCAACGGACAAATGGACTTTTGGTGTATTTTTTGTTTCGGGTATGAATACTTCTTCCATAATTTTGAGTTCTTTTATTGTATAGTTTTTTCCCTTATACGTAAAAATATTAAAAAGGTTGCATTTGATTATTATTTATTATACCTTTTTTATCAGAAAATTCATTTCATCAATAATCAATGCATGTTTACATGATTATCAATTTGTTTCGTCAATATTATGAAACATTTTTTATTATATTACGTATATATTTACAGTATCACAGCTAAGGTTATTTTTATGAAATTTGAAATTTCTTCTGATATTATTAACAAAACACAATGTGATAAAGATTTTATGTGTTTGAAAGAAAATTCAGTAGAAAAAATATGTCAGATTAAAAAGTGCTTAGACAGTGATTATTGCTTGCTTAAAGAAAGTAAATTCGGAAATTGCATCAATCGTTTTTCATTCGGATTTTCCGAAATATGTAAATGTCCGACACGTATTGAAATTCACAATAAATACGGTATTTAGTTCCATTCAGCTTACTTGAATAATTTTCTTTTATTTTGTATCTTTGTTTAAAATTTCTTTAATTATGAAATTTATTCGATATTTTTTGATTATTATAATATTAAGTTTTTTAAAGTTTAACTCGATTTCTCAGACAAAAAATTGTGCCGACAGTATAAAAGAAACTGTTTTTTTAACAAACAGTGATTCATTAAGGAATGCTAAAATACTGGAAGTTTACAATTGTCAGTTAAAAAAAAATTGGACTTCGGCTATTAATACAGCTTCTTATGCCGCCGATCTGTTTGAAAACAGAATTCCCGAATATTCTGTTTTTTGGTACACCGAACTGGGAAAGATTTATTTGGATCAAGGATTATTTTTATCATCAATTATTGCTCTTAAAAGTGCGGAAGAACTTTGCAAAACAAATAATCTTAATAAAGGAACGGTATATCTTTATATTGCAAAGAATTTTTATAAACAGAAAAAATATTCCGAAAGTGTAAATTTTTACAATACGGCACTTACTCAGTTTGAGGAATTTAAACGGATTGATGAAAATGCTGCTTTAAAAGGAATTGCCAAAACATACAACAAACTGGGAATTGTTTATGAATTAAAAGGGGACATTGATAAATCGGAAGATTATTTTTACAAAGCATTACAATTACGCACCAAAATTAATGATATAAACGGAATTATCGATTCCTATACATCTTTAGGGTATTTTTATAATGTCATACACGAATATGGAAAAGCAACGGAACTGTTAACAAAAGGAATTCAGTTTTGTAAAAAATATGAAAACTATCATTATTTTAATGACTTACATCTTTTCAGAAGTCAAGCTTATTTGATGTTAAAAAAATATAAAGAAGCAGTTTCGGATATTGATACGGCAAAGGAATTTTCCCGAACAAAACAAAAATATGATTTAGCGCGTGTTTATTATTTTTATGCACTGACAGATACGACCATACATAAGGAAAAGGATTTTAAAGATCATATTAATAAAGCAATGCAATATTCTGACAGTTTTAATTTAATGTCTTTAAAATTGTCAATTATTAACTTAAATATTGATTTTAACTTAAAACAAAATGATTATAAAAATGCTAACCGGTATTTAGTCGAAAAAAATAAAATATCCGAAAAAATGTTTTCCGAAAAAATAGATATAACTGAAAAATATATTGAATCGGAAAATTACAAAAGGAAAATAAGCAAACTTGAAATTCAATCCGAAAACCTTAAAAGTTTAAACAAAATTTATTTGACGGCAATAATGTTAGGAGTTTTCTCATTATTGCTGCTTCTCGGATTGATATTTTCAAATGTAAGAAAAAATAATAAACTGAGAAAACGGAAACAATATTTTCAAACGCTATTTAACCATTCTCCTTTGGGAATAGCAGTTATCGAAAAATCCGGAAAAATTATTGATGTCAATCCGGCTTTAATAAAAATACTCGGTTCTCCGTCAAAAAATGACACAATTAATTTTAGAAATATTTATAATTCAAATAACTTAATTAAAAGTGATTTTATTAAAAATTTTGAGACAGTAATAAAAACAAAGAAACCTTTTGAAAATGAATATAATTATGTTTCCGAATGGGGAAAAGAAGTTGTCCTCAGGTCAATTAAAATTCCTTTAAAAAATGAGATAGGGGAAATTGATTTGGTTTATATCATTATAGAGGATATTACAAACAGAAAGATCAATGAAAGAAAAATTTTGAAATTATCGGAAATGGTTAAACAAAGTACGGTTTCTGTCATTACAACCGATAAAAATCATATTATTGAATACGTCAATCCCTATTTTTCAAAAATGACCGGTTATTCCGAAAAAGAAGCCATAGGAGAAAAAGCAAGTATCTTAAAATCAGGTTTAACACCTCCTGAAACTTATATTGAATTAAATGAAACTATTGCAAAAAACAAAACTTGGAGAGGTGAATTTATTAATAAAGCAAA
>JANTGL010000166.1 GCA_024762915.1 Bacteroidales bacterium
TCAATTTTATCTGATGATGATTTTGCGTATGTAAATTATTTAAAAGTCGTTGACGGTGCCGTGATAAATGTTCATACAAAAGAATTTAAGAAAAGATTAAATGAAACGGATAATGAAATCTTGCCGTCGGCAATAATTGAGATTATAAACAAACAACAATCAGGTTTTGATGAAATACAAGAAATAATCTTACCCTTCAATACGGACTTTAATTTTTATAATATCAAAATAAGCGTTCCGAAGATCGGGGATAAGTTAAAACTTATTGAACTTTCGCAACGAAATGCAAAATATTTCAGATTAGATAAAATAAAGCAACGTACATTAGTTGATTCCGACAGGCACAAAAAGCGAATTTTAAATACAATGAAAAAAGATTTGCAAATGAATGAATTACCCGTTCATCTCGAATGTTTTGATAATTCAAATATTCAGGGAGCATATCCTGTTGCGTCATGCGTAGTTTTTAAAAATGCCAAACCCTCTAAAAAAGACTATCGAAAATTTAATATTAAAACCGTTGAAGGACCGGATGATTTTGCTTCAATGGAAGAAGTTATTTTCCGAAGATATAAACGATTGAAAGACGAACAATCGGAGCTTCCTCAATTAATTATTGTTGACGGCGGGAAAGGACAGCTTAATTCAGCGGTCAAAAGCCTTGATAAACTAAACTTAACAGATAAAATTACAATTATAGGAATTGCAAAACGCTTGGAAGAAATTTTTTTCCCCGGTGACAGTGTCCCTCTGTATCTTGATAAAAATTCCGAAACCTTAAAAGTGATTCAACATGCAAGAAATGAAGCGCATCGTTTCGGAATTACGTTTCATCGAAATAAACGATCAAAAGATTTTATAAAATCAGAATTGGAAACGATTCCGGGAATCGGAAAAAAAACAATTGAGCAATTGTTTTCTTGTTTTAAATCTGTAAAAGAAATTTCTGAAGCAGAAGAAAAAATTTTAGAAAAATGTGTCGGAAAATCAAAATCTGAAATCATTTTTACGTATTTTCAAAAAAAGACCAAATTTTCCTAAAAAATTCGCTTTTTCAGGTTTATTCCGAATCACAACAAAAAACAATATAAGATTCTGTAAAAGAGATCAATAACTTATATAATCTGAACAATTAACTTAAAATCCTGACCATCATTTTTCGGAATCAGACAGGCAGCCCTGAAAAACGGATTCTCCGAAAGATAATTTGAAAAAATTTGCAAAAAAAGAAAAAACACTTTTTGAACGACGAACGTCAATTTTCCGATATTGAATAACTGATCGAAATACTTAAAATTTTATTAATATTGTATAATTAAATTTTATTCAGATTATTAACTCAGATTAATACATTTAATTTCTAACATAAAATATAAAATCATGCAAAAGCAATTCAAAGTATTATTTTTAATTCTGTTTTTGTCTGCTTTTTCATTTTTATCTTTTTCGCAAAAAAAAGATAAAAAAACAGACAAAAAAGAAACCGGTTTGTCATCGGTTATCGGAGGATTAAAATTTCGAAGTATCGGACCGGCATTTACATCCGGAAGAATTTCAGATTTTGCCGTTAATCCGGAAAATACGGCAGAGTATTATGTTGCAGCATCTTGCGGACATATTTGGAAAACCGAAAATAACGGAATCAGTTTTAAACCGGTTTTTGATAAGTACGGAGCATATTCAATCGGTTGTGTTACAATGGATCCCAACAATCACAATGTTGTTTGGGCCGGTACGGGCGAACATAATCACCAAAGAGCAATCGGCTACGGAAACGGTGTTTATAAATCACTTGACGGAGGAAAAAGTTGGAAAAATATGGGATTAAAAGATTCCAGACAAATCGGAGCAATCAATATTGATCCGCGAAATTCTGATATTGTTCTTGTGGCTGCAGAGGGATCAATTTGGGGGCCCGGAGGAGACAGAGGTCTTTACAGAACACAAAACGGCGGAAAAACATGGAAAAAAGTAATTGACATCAGTGAAAATACCGGAGTTAATAATATTGTACGTGACCCGTCAAATTCGGATATTCTCTATGCAAGTTCCGAACAAAGAAGACGGCATGTATATACGAAAATAGGCGGAGGTCCCGAAACGAAAGTGTATAAATCGGAAGACGGCGGAAAAACTTGGCGGAAAATTATGAAAGGACTTCCTTCCGGGGATATGGGCGGAACAGGCATTGCCGTTTCACCAGTTAACCCGAATGTGGTTTATATTATTGTTGAAGCAGAAGCCGGAAAAGGCGGTTTTTTTCGCTCAACGGATAAAGGCGAATCTTGGTCAAAAATGAGTGATCACACAAGCAGCGGACAATATGATAATGTTATTTATTGCGATCCGAATGATGTTGATAAAGTATATTCTGTTGAAACCTATTCAAAATATTCCGAAGACGGCGGAAAAACATGGAAAAATCTTGGAAATAACAAACGACATGTTGATGATCATGTAATGTGGATCGACCCGAAAAACCCCGATCATTTTTTAATCGGCGGCGACGGCGGCGTTTATGTTTCTTATGATGCCGGAAAAACGTTCCGACAAATGTCAAACTTGCCTGTGACACAATTTTATCGAGTCTATCTTGATAATGCCGAACCGTTTTATAATGTGTACGGAGGAACACAGGATAATAACAGTTACGGAGGTCCTTCACGCTCAATTTGCCGTGCCGGAGTTACTAAAAGTGATTGGACGGTAACAGTCGGCGGCGATGGTTTTTGGGGTGCCGTTGATCCCGAAAATCCGAATATTGTGTTTTCCGAATACCAATACGGAAATATTTATCGATTTGATAAAAAAAGCGGTCAACGATTACAAATAAAACCGGCTCCCGCAAAAGACGAATTAACGTATCGTTGGAATTGGAGTTCGCCGTTTATAATCAGCCCGCACAATCATAAACGATTGTATATTGCTGCAAATAAATTATTTAAAAGTGATGATCAAGGAAATTCATGGGAAACAATCAGCCCTGATTTAACGGCTCAAATTGACCGAAATACATGGAAAGTAATGGGAAAATACTGGAGTATTGATGCCGTTAAAAAAGATGTTTCAACGTCTTTATTCGGAACCATCGTTTCTTTGGATGAATCTCCCGTAAAAGAAGGCCTGCTCTATGTCGGGACGGATGACGGTGTCATTCAAGTCAGTGAAGACGGCGGAAAAAATTGGCGCAAAATAACAACTTTTTCCGGTGTGCCGGAATATACCTATGTGAGCGATGTTTTTGCCGATCGTTTTAATGAAAATGTTGTTTATGCAAGCTTTGATAACCGAAAACGAGATGACTTTAAACCCTATGTTATGAAAAGCTCCGATAAAGGAAAATCGTGGGCTTCAATCACGAATAATTTACCGAAAAACGGAACGGTTCATACAGTATCTCAGGATTTTAAAAATAAAAACCTGTTATTTGCAGGAACGGAATTCGGATTTTTCTTCTCCGTTGACGCAGGAAAAAAATGGATTCAAATTAAATCGGGAATTCCGGATGTTGCGGTCAGAGATATAGCGATTCAGAAACGCGAAAATGATCTTGTTTTGGCAACTTTCGGGCGCGGATTCTATATTCTTGATAATTATGATCCTTTAAGAACAATAAGCGAAACATTTATCAATGAAAAGAAAGCGTTTATGTTTCCGATAAAAGATGCTTTGCAATATGTTCAAACAGGTGAAAAATACGGACAAGGCGAAACGGATTATTATGCAAAAAACCCCTCTTACGGAGCAATCTTTACCTATTATTTAAAGGAAGCTCCGGTATCATCAAAAGATGCTCGACATAAAAAGGAAAAAGAACTGTTTAAAAACGGAGAAAAAATACCGCAACCCTCATGGAAACAATTAGAAGACGAAAAGAACGAAGAACCGTCTTATTTGTTGTTTACGATTACGGACAAGGACGGAAATGTGATAAAAAAATTAACGGCAAAACCGACCAAAGGAATTAACCGAATTGCCTGGAATTTAGCATATAACAACCCGTTTCCGGTGAAAGACGATTTAAAAAAGTTTGATCCGTTTAAGAAAAATAATTTCGGAATGCCGGTGCTTCCCGGAATTTATAAAATTTCTATGGGTGTGTATGATAAAGGGGTTTATAAAAAATTAACCGAACCCATAGCATTTAATGTAAAAAGATTGAAAAATGCGACAGATTTCGGAGCAGATGAAAAAGCATTAGCGGCCTATTTAAATGACTTGAATAAAACCGTAAAACGAATGTATGCAACGGTTAATTATGCTGAAAGTTTACAGAAAAAAATCGTTCTGTTAAAACAAACGGCATTAAATTCTTCCGGCGCATCTGCTGATTTGATGACAAAAATTCAAAAAGCTGAAAAAGCCGTAAATATACTGATGTTTAAATTGGAAGGTGTTTCACCTAAAGCAAGTTATGAGGAAATACCTCCGCATAAACTGCCGATTGAAATCAGATTACAAGATTTAGCATGGGCACATATTCAATCGACGGCTCCGGTTACACAAACCGAAAAAGATCAATTAAATATTGTAAAAGAAGAATTGCCGATTGTTATTTCAGAAATGAAAAAAATTGCAACACAAACAATTCCTGAAATTGAAAAAGTATTAAACGATGTCGGTGCTCCGTGGACACCCGGACGCATCATGAATGAAAAATAAATAAATTAACACGTTAACTTGCAGAGGCAGCCGGCAGGCTGTCTCTTTTTTTTCAACAAGCTCGAAAATCCTTAAACCTGCAGCAAGTCATCGTATCACTTTATTGATAAACAGAGGATTAAATTCAAATCAGTTTCATTTAAATAGTGATACGTTGACTATCAGTCTCATCGTATCATTTTATTGATAAACAGTAATTAAACCACAACCGCTTAAATTTAAATAATAACAGGATGACGATCTGCCGGCTATGTGTTTTTTTTACTTTTGTTCAAGTCCGAATTCAACCAAAAATAACGCTTCATATTTACGATTCACTTTGCGAGACAAATATTTTACAAAACGGAGATCTCTTGATTCCAACTCTTGTCCTAAAGACGTTCCGTAGAGCTTTTTTATAAATTCACGTCTAAGCGTTACCGTATTTACCTTTAATCCGAATAAACGGGCAGCATTATCTAAATTGATAAGATATTGTGCCAGAGCTTCAAAATCGATGTAAAGTCGTGATTTTTGTTTTGCTTTTCCGTCTCTGTCAAATCGATAAAAACAACGGAAAAGACCGGTTCTGTAATAAAATTTTACGGGTTTTTCATTTCGCTTAAGCGGAGACATAAATACAATATAATTACCGCTAACCGACAATTTTTGAGGATTTAAGCGCCCGCGACCGTTTCCCGAACTTTTAAGTAAACGCATTTGGATGCCGGGCATGTTATGGTTTGAAAGATGTTGGGCTTCAATAAAAGTATTATACACTTTGTTATTTACAAAAGCCCGTCCGGAGATATGATAACGAACGGTTCCGTAAAACTTGTAATTCTCTCCGCGAAAGGGCAGTTTATAAGCAATGTTTGAAATAACGGAAACATTCGGACGGTCAATAATTTCGCGGTTATAACTTAATTGAGAAAAAATGATGCCCGGTAATACCATCAAAAAAACAATAAATGCTAAAATTCTGTTAAACATAACAACCGTACAATAAATAAGTTAAATGTAAAGTTGCTGCATATAAAAAGAAAGGTTTAAAAATTTAATTTATAAGGTATAATATTGAAACATTGTAAAAGAATATTTTATTGTATAAAACATTAAATTTAAGGATTTTTAACTTCCCCCGCTTTCCGAAAATTAACATAGCGGGAATCTGTCTTGATTCAGACAGACCGAAGGACATGCATACGTTTCGGAGTTTTGTTAAAAACCGGATAAGTCTCAGAGTTACACAAATATATCAGAATTAATCCCTGCTTGTCTTTTATAAAACAGTTCTGACAGCGACAAATTATATAAAAATGAATACATTTGTGTAATTAAATACCTTTGACACCCGGATTTAATCTTTAGCTTCTGTATATGAAAACAATAAGTACGGAAAACATCATTTATAAAAACGAAAATCGAATTAAACTCAGCTATGATTTTGATTCCGAAATTAATAACTTTATCAGA
>JANTGL010000167.1 GCA_024762915.1 Bacteroidales bacterium
TAACTGATGTGATTTTTATCGGCTGCTGCCTGAATAGAACCCTCATTATCAATATCTTTCAATAAATCAAGCACTTTTTTTCCGAGAATTTCGGTTCCGTCTTTCTGAGACAACCAAAATTTATAGTTTAAAAAAACATCGAAATATTTTGAACCTTTTGAACCCGCCATTATTTTAAAATTTCAATATGCAAATATAAACATATCGGATAAATGTGATTAATTTTTTCGAATAAATTTCACGGAATTTGCTTTAAAACTCAGCCAAATTTCTTTACCTTCTTCTAAATTAAGTTTTTCCGAAGATACATTCGTAATTTGTACAGACAAAACAATATCGATATTAATTATGACTTCCGTGCCGAAACGCGAAGGGATAATATGGTCAATTATTCCTTTAAAATTATTTACGGCACTCGACACTTGTTTTTTTTCGGATAAAATAATTGTATCATTCGGAATTATAATGTAACCTTCGCACTTCTTTTCGGACGGTTGAGCATGAATTTCCAATTTTTTATTTACGAAAACTTTATTTGATGAAACATATTCGGCTTTAAAGAAATTTTTTATTCCGGTTAAGTTCGCAATAAACTCCGATTTCGGCCGATTGAAAATCTCGCTCGGTTTTCCTTCCTGTATAAGTTTTCCTGAATTAATAACGGCAATTTTGTTTGCTAAACTCAAAGCTTCTTCATAATCGTGTGTAATATGAATGACGGTTTGTCCGGCTTTATTTAATTTTCTTAATAAATTCCTTAAATTATCTTTCAAAAGAACATCCAGAGAACCCAAAGGTTCATCCAAAAGCAATAATTTCGGTTTGGTAATTAAAGTTCGAGCTAAAGCAACTCGCTGTAATTCACCGCCTGACAGTTCGTTTACTTTTCTTTTCAGCAAATGTAAAATACCGGTTTGTTCCGCTTGAAAAGTTACTTTATTTTTAATCGTCTGTTTTGAAAAACCTTTCTTTTTAATCGGGTAAGCTATATTATTAAAAACATTCAAATGAGGAAAAACGGCATAATCTTGAAATACCAATCCGATATCTCTTTTTTGAATACTGTGTTTTGTTATGTCTTCGGAATTAAAAAATATGTTTCCGGAATTCGGTTGTATCAGTCCGCTCAGCAATTCCAATATAACCGATTTTCCGGCACCAGATTCTCCCAAAATAACGTAATAATCGCCTTTCTGAACCGTAATCGAAAAATTTTTCAATGAAAATTCTCCGAGTTTAATATTTATATTTCTCAGTTCAAGCATTTATATTGATTTATTCACTCTAATTTGATTTTTCTTACTTGCCAACATCCGAAACAAAACAAAAATCGCGACGCAAACAACAATAAAAACCACCGAAACCGGGCGTGCATATTTCAGACCGAATGCTCCGAAACGTTCATAAATTAATACCGGTGTAACCATCGGGTGATATGCGACAATAACAATTGCACCGAATTCACTCATTCCTCTGGCAAACATCATCACTAAACCCGAAACAATATTCCGCCAAGCCAAAGGCAAAGAAATTGTAAAAAATACTCTGACCGGCGATGCTTTCAAACTTAATGCCGCCTGTTCCAAACGTAAAGGAACGGATTTAAACCCGTCGTGTGCGGCATTGATTAAAAACGGTACACTGACAAAAGCCATTGCTAATCCGATACCGACCGGATGTCCGACAAAATTTAACCCGAAAGAATCAGCCGTTTTTCCGATAATTGAATCTCTTGAAATAATGCCGAGAATGGCAATTCCTGCTGCCGAATGCGGTATAACAATCGGTAAATCGATTATCCCGAGAACCAATCTTTTAAATAAAAATTCTTTTCGAGCCAATAACCAGGCAAAAGGAATTGACATAAAAGCAAAAATTATTGTTGCCGCCATTGAAATTCCGATCGTTAAACCGATACTGTTTCGTACTTCTGTATCATGAACGGTTTCGATAATCTCATTTGAAGAAGTCGCAAAAAACATTCCGAGTAAAGGTCCTATTATAAACAACAGAACCACTCCGCCGAGCATTATAAAAATAATATGCAACAAATTAAATTTCAAAGCTTAGTTATTTTTGACGGTAAAAAGTGTCGGGTCAATGGTTACCATCAGATAAAACCAATGGTTCCAAAGGTTTATATTGCCCGTTTTAATTATTTCCGCCGATTTGGTTCCCAGAATAAATGAATATCCGGCTTCCAAAGCAATATCATTAGCGAAATCTTGCTTGTAAACAAAATCAATTTCATTTCCGAGAAACTTATCAATTACCTTTCCGTTGTATAAATAATTATTTTCAAGCATAAAATAATGATATTCAGCTGATATACTTGATGATTTGACAAATCTTAAATCGGCTTTTAAATAACTGTCAATAAATCCGGCTCCGTTGGTTGTTGCAGGCAAACTGAAATAATCTATCCGCCCGTTAAATTTATGCTTAGCACCGTATAAAATATCAAAAGCATGATTCGTGGTATTCAAAGAATCCAAACCGTTATTTCCGCTTTTAATTTCATTCCCTGCGATGATATTAATTTTATCGGAAACTTTATATAAGAAATCAAGATTGGTATAAAATGCTTTTATATTTTGCCCGCTTTGCAATTTCCCGCTTTGTCCTAAAAGTCTGCCGGTCACACGGAATTTATCATTTTTAAATTCCGGAATTAATCCGTATGTAAAACGAAAATGCTGCTTTTCGGGATTTGATAAATCTTGAAATCCGTCAGAAATATTAAAAGATGCAATTGAGAATTTTTTAAATTCCTTACTAATCCAAAAAATATTCAACGATTTATAAAAAGAATCAGACCAATAATAATCCGTACCGAATTTATTTTGTGACGATTGATTCCAAGCCGAAACTAAATCAATTGTCCAACCTTTGTTAATATAATCCGCTTTTAATGCATCATGTGACGCACCAATTTGATTCCAATTTACCGGAGATATCAAACGATTGTTATCATAATTCAACGCTTGTCTTCCGAATTTTACGGACCAAAAATCATTGATTTTTATTTTTGCCCAAGCTTCATTCAAACCCATAGAAGCAAGATCTTTTTTCCAAACCTGATCGCCCCAAACTCTATAATCAAAAATTGAAAGTTTTGTTTCAATCTTCTCGGTTTTGTATGAAAAATTCAATCGTGTTCTTTGCGAAACAAAAGCAGCGGCAACAGTTGTATCATTTCTAAATGTGCCGTATCCGTTTCGGTATTCAAATCTCGGGCGAATGACACCTTGAATTTTAAATTGACCGAAAACGGAAGCATTTATCAATAAAAAAGTTAAAAAAAAGAGTAATTTTCCGGATTTCATAATTTATTGTTTTGCGTATTTTTTTAAAGATTCGGGAATATCATTATAAGTTTCACTTTTCGAAGGAATTAAAGACGGTTGCCCGTTATTTTCCATGATTTTCAATCCTTTTTCTTTTGAGAACAAGAATTGAAGAAATTTTTCAGCTAAAACGGGATTCGGAGCATTTTTAGGAATGGTGATGCCGTATACCATAGGAGCGCCTTTTTTAGTCATTATCTCCCCCGGTGCTTTTCCGGAAATATCAACACTTACGGTATTATAATAATCTTTCAAATTCGGATTTTTCAGATTAACAGAATCCGGCAATATCAAAAACTTTAATCCGTGTTGCTGTGCAACCGAACGATACAAAAAAATATAATCAATATTCCCGGTTTCAAGTAAAGCCAACAAATCAGTTTCTTTCGGGCGAATATAATTAAGATCTTTTGCCAATATTTTATCGGCGAAACCGGTTTTTTTATAAAATTGTTCCGCTAATTTACAAGTCAATACTGCCCGATAACCGCAGGGATCCGAATTCGGATCGGATCGACCGAATGCCACTTCTTTTTTCAACAGAATATCATACCAGTTGTTTTGATTTATTTTATCGGCATAATTTGAATCATCATTATAAACAACAGTCATTTCATTGCTTGCAAATTTGATGTTCCAATCGGCAAATTCGGGAATTAATAACTTATTGATAACCGTATAATCCGCCGAAGCCATAATATCACATTTTTTATGCAAATCCGTAATTTTTCTTGCACATTTTCTGCTGCCGTCCGCTTCAAGGATGATTTTCACATTCGGGTTTTCCTTTTCAAATTCACCGGCTATTTCCTTAAACGGAACAGATAAACTTCCCGCATGGAAAATTATCAATTCTTGTTTTTCAGTGTGTTTTTGTTTCGAATTTTCAGTATTACATGAAAATAATACACTGAAAGACGACAATATTAAAAAACACAATATTTTGAATAATCTCATAATTAATATTTTTTTCGGATATGCAAAGATAAACATATCGGATAAAGGAAAATATGTTTTATATCATATTTAATTATCATTTCATTCTTAATTCCTTGTCATTTATTAGTATCATTTGGTAATCAAATGCGATATGTATATATTTGCATATCGATTTAAAAACAAACTTAATTCAAATAAAATGCAACAACATATATATTCAACAAACGGCGTTAAAAATGAACCCGTTTTGTCATACAAAGAAGGAACAAAAGAAAGAGAATTGCTCAAACAAGAACTTCAAAATGCGAGCACACAAGTAAAAGATATTCCCATGATTATAAACGGTAAGGAAATCAGAACGAATAAAAAAATTGAAATCAGACCGCCGCATGAAATAAATCGGCTTCTCGGATATTATCATAAAGGAGATGCAAGTCACGTACAATCAGCTATTCAGTCAGCACTTAATGCGAAAGAAAATTGGGAGAACATGCCTTGGGAACAACGAACATCAATCTTTTTGAGAGCTGCCGGTTTAATAGCCGGACCTTATCGAGCCAAATTGAATGCCGCAACCATGTTGGGTCAATCCAAAAACGTGCATCAGGCAGAAATTGATGCCGCCTGTGAATTAACGGATTTCTTGAGATTTAACGTTCAATATATGAACGATATATATAAGGTTCAGCCCCAATCGAACGAGCTCACGTTTAACCGTTTTGACCAAAGACCTTTGGAAGGATTTGTATTTGCATTAACACCGTTTAATTTCACTGCCATTGCCGGAAATTTACCGACAGCACCCGCCATGGCAGGAAATACCGTTGTTTGGAAACCCTCAAATACACAAATTTATTCGGCAACAATTCTCATGGAAATTTTTAAAGAAGCCGGTTTGCCAGACGGGGTGATTAATTTAATTTTTGTATCAGGTCCCGTTGCCGGAAAGGAGATTTTTTCTCATCCGGATTTTGCCGGTATTCATTTCACGGGTTCAACGGAAGTTTTTCAAAGCATTTGGAAAGAAATCGGAAATAACATTCATAACTATAAAAGTTATCCGAGAATTGTCGGCGAAACCGGCGGTAAAAATTTTGTTTTAGCACATCCTTCTTCGGAACCCGTACAAGTTGCAACGGCTTTAACAAGAGGAGCTTTCGAATATCAGGGACAAAAATGTTCCGCCGCATCACGCGCCTATTTACCGAAAAGTTTATGGCCTGAAATTCTTAAAGAAATTGATTGCGACCTTAAAAAAATGAAAATCGGTTCGGTTGAGGATTTTTCAAATTTCATAAATGCCGTTATTGATGAAGCTTCTTTTAACAGCTTGGTTTCCTATATTGAGAATGCAAAAAAGGATAAAGATGTTGAACTGTTGTTCGGCGGAAATTATGATAAATCAGAAGGGTATTTTATTGAACCGACCGTTTTATTAACGACAAATCCGCATTATGTCACCATGGAAGAAGAACTGTTCGGACCCGTTTTAACAATTTATTTGTATGATGATGAAGACTTTGATAATGTCCTTAAGATCATTGATAAAACGTCAATTTACGGTCTGACGGGTTCTATTTTTTCCAAAGACAGAACTGCCGTTGAAAAAGCAACACGTATCTTACGACATGCAGCCGGAAATTTTTACATTAACGATAAACCGACCGGAGCCGTTGTTAATCAGCAACCTTTCGGCGGAGCCAGAGGTTCGGGAACCAATGATAAAGCCGGTTCCTATTTAAATTTAATCCGATGGGTATCACCGCGCACCGTAAAAGAATGTTTTTTACCACCCGAAAGTTTTAAATATCCGTTTTTGGGAGACG
>JANTGL010000168.1 GCA_024762915.1 Bacteroidales bacterium
TTCTTGCTCTTTTAAGGATTTATTGCTAATTTCAAGGAGTAAATTTTTAAACTTGCTGGCTTTAAACTTCGTATTTTCAATTCCGCCGAACTGATCAACATAACCATCTGAAAATGTGTATATAAGATCTCCTTTTTCGAGTTGAATTTTATGATTTTCAAAAGGTATTTCTCTTAAATAGATACCAATCGGATTTCTGGTTGCTTTAATCTCTTGTAATTCTCCGTTCCTGATAAGATATAAGGGATTATAAGCTCCTGCATATTCTAATGTCATATTTTTAGTATCAATAACACATACAGCAATGTCCATTCCGTCTTTTGATTCGTTATCCTTACCTGTTTGTCTTAATGATAATTTAACTTTATCTCTAAGTTCATTCAAAATATCCGAAGGTTTATTTATATGTTTTTTATTTACGATTTCATTAAGAAACGAAATACCCAGCATACTCATAAAAGCTCCCGGAACACCATGTCCGGTGCAATCTGCAGCTGCAAAAACAATGGAATTATCAATCTGTTTCAGCCAATAGAAATCACCGCTTACAATATCCCTCGGCTTATATAAGATAAAATGATTCGGTAAATTTTTTTGTATAAGTTCTTCCGGCGGTAAAAGTGCACGTTGAATTCTGCTGGCATATTCAATGCTGCTGGTAATATGTTGATTTTTTTCTTCAATTTCTTCTTTTTGTTTTACAACTTCCGCCGTTCGTTCTTTAACAATGCCTTCCAATCGCTCTTTATCTTTTTGTAATCGTCTGGTATTCAACTTAACAATAAACCACACAAAAATAATAAATAACAAAATATAGGATATAAATGCACCGATGGTTCGGTACCAGGGAGCATAAACAGTAAAAGCATATTCTGCAATTTCACTTTCCGTACCGTAAACATTCTTTGCCTTAACTTTGAAAGTATAGTCTCCTTCACTTAAGTTTGTATAATCTTTAAATGTATTTTTTGTTGCTTTTGACCAATTTTTATCAAATCCTTCAAGATATGTATAGTATTCAGTTTCTTTTTCTTCAATATAAAATGTTGATGCATAATAAAATGTAAAAGAATTATTTTCATATTCAAAAGAAGGTTTCTCTATTTCAGGTTGCTTCAAATACACTTTCCCGTTTACAAAATAAGAACCGCCGTAAATAACAGAATCATTATTTACAACCTTTCTGATTAAGACTTTAAAAGAAGGTTGAGGATAAACTTCGGACTTGCTGTTATAAACAAATAAACCTTCTGAAGTCGAAATCCATACCAAACCGTTTTCGTCAGGGAAAATAAATGTAGTCTTAAGTTGCGGTAAACGTTTAAATGTTGTACTGTCGATATAAAAATTACCGTCTCCTTGTTTTACTGCTTTGATAATTTCATTAAAATTATTCACATTTTTACTGATGTAGAATGTACCCTTATTATCGAAAGCAAAGGACGAAATATTTATTAATACATTATGTAAGTTGTCTTTAAGTTCTTTTTCTTCAACCAATTGTTTTTTTTCATTGTCATAGACTAAAAGTTTATGATCTGTTGAGAAATATAATTTCCCGGAATATTTAAAGAATTCTAAATTTTCGGTTTCCGGAAAACCATCCTTTTCCCTCATATATTTAACAATTGTATCATTTTGATTTATGCTTAATTTTATCAAATCCATTTTTGCGGACTTAATCCATAAATTTCCGTATGAATCTGTATTTAAATCTCTTATTTCGGATTTAATTGCATTTATATTATTTTTATACCGAAATGTTTTTCCGTCGTAATCATATTCAACCAACCCTTCCACTTTTGCGGCAAAAACAGAATTATGATAATTAATCAATTTATAGGTATGGTTATCGGTTTTGCTGACAAGTTTATTTTTCAGTATATCATATAATCCGAAACTTGTAGCAATTAAGTTTTTATCTTTTTTAAAAAATGTCCAACATTGTTGTTGATTTGTTTTATCAATTATTTTGAATTTATAATCATTTTTTGACTGGTTATATTGTAATTTATAAACGCCTGAAATCGATGCAAAATACAATTCATTATTAAATCCGGTAATTTCATTAACCTCATCTGATAATCCTATGTTTTCCGGTACTTTTCGTATGGGAGTGTTGAGTTCTATTCTTGCTATTCCGTTGTATAACGAGAACCATACCGGTTCTATATATCCGGTATTTCCAAAATAACTGCTTGTAACGGTTTCGTCTTGCATACCGTTACTCTTATTATAATGTCCTATAATTTTAAATTTATTATTAAGCTGATAAACACCATCGAATAAAGTGTAAATAATATATCCGGATTTTATTTTTTTTACACCGTTAACGTACATTTGAGCATTTTTAAGGGATGCTTCTAAGTTTGTTATATATTCTGATTCTATTTTTTTTGAAATTCCTGTTTTGGTATTATATAAAAAACCTTTATTATTACTTGTAGCAATCAGTAATTCATTTTCGGAATACGGAATGATAGTGAAAATGTCTGATTTAGCATAAAAATCTCCTCCTTTACAACGAATCGGTTTATCATTTTCAATTTTAAATAAGCCTTCATAGTAATCTCCGTAATATAAAATATTGTTTACATAGAAGCTGACAAAACCTCCTTTGGTAAGTTCAATTATAGAAATTTTCTTGTTCTTATATTTATAAATTTTCTTTTTAGAGCAAAAATAGATTCCTTTATTCGTCGTGAATATGCTGTTAATTTCTGCAAAATCTTTGTTGTTCTCTTCTAAACTGTCAGATAAAGAAATATAATACAATTCACCTTTTTGATCGGGCTGAATATAGCCGAATTCATTATCTCCGCCGACATAAATTATTCCTGAAGAATCAACGGCTAAAGATCTGGCCAGTGTTTTTAATTTTATTAATTCCCAATTTACACCGTCATATTCCAGAACACCTTCATCATTTGCAAAAAAGAGGATTCCTCTTTTATCTTTAATTATGGCCCAATTCGGACCGGCAGCTTTGTATTCTTTAATCGTATTATTTTTAATAAAGGGTAAACTGTATGAATAAATTTGTGCGTTACTTAAGTTTAAGGAAATTAACGTTAATAAAATAACGAGTAATGAATTTTTCATAATAAAGAAATTAAGATTTACAGAACACAAATATAATCTATTGTCAGTTAAATTACAAGATATTTTTTATTACTTAATTAAGAAAAGTTATATTCAAAATTTAATATGGTATCTTTATTTAAAAAAAGCCTTCTGAAAAAGAAGGCTTCATTATAATTGATGTAATTTATAAAAACTTATAATTTACTCACTAACTTTTCTAAGTTTTTTATTCTTAATTCTAAGTTTTTATTCTCAGTTTTAATTATTTCGTTTTCTTTAAAAAGCTTTTCAATTTGTTGTTGTTGATTTTTAACAGATGTTTTAAGTAAAATTATTTCTTTTGAATTATCAGATAATTTTGTAACATTTTGCCATGTTAAATTTCCGCTTCCGTCCGTTTTGAGAACTTGACCGTTCGTTCCGTCAACAGTCGGGAAGGAATAGACATCATTAATATTAAAAGTCCCGTTAATTTTTAATATACGATTTGCAAAATCTCCCCATATCAAAGGTTGAGATGTATTCGAATTATCAATATAAAGTTTATCCGAAGTATTCACATTATACCCAACATTTGGGCCGATAAATACATTATTGCTGCCGCTATTATTCATTCCCGCATAGGCTCCTAAATAGACATTTCGAGTTCCGTTTGCGCCATTTCCTCCAACTTGATATCCGATGTAAACATTTTCATTTCCGTCCGTATTATAATATCCGGAATTTTGACCGATAAATACATTACTTCCCGTACTGTGATTATTATAATATCCGGCATTTAATCCGATATAAACATTTCCAATACCGTTTTGTGTGGTTAATCCGGCATTGTTCCCGATAAAAATGTTTGAGTTTCCGCCTGTAGAATTATAACCGGCTTGATATCCGATAAAAGTATGTTGATATCCGGACACAAGCGAATGACCGGCTTCGTATCCCAGAATTGAATTTTTTATTCCGGTAGTACCGGTCGGACTGATATTCGGGGCGACATTATTTCCTATTAAATAGTTTTTCTTTGTCATGTCCATAAAATTCATCTCCGTACCCTTACTTTTGTTAATACCTCGACCGCTTACTAAAAATCTTCCGCCGGCACCGCTTTTTGTTGCAGTGGTATCAACTATGACTTGTACTCCGTCTGAGAAAACAATGAATACCGGTCTGTTTTGAGCATCTTTTACACAAAAAAGTGTATCGCCGGTTGATTCCCAAGGACTTTTCGAATATAAAGCATAAGGAACAGAAAGTAATTTGCTTGTGCCCATTTCGGTATAATTGGTTCCGCCGGTTTCATCTAATTCAACTTTTACCCAATAATTATCCGCTTTCCAACTTACAGCTGATAAATTATCACTTGTTGCCCCTTCACCGATATTTAAACTTATCAAGCCGAATTCATTCGTTGTTTTAGTCCATGTTTCGCTATAAACTGAAGGACCTGCATTACTGCCTTGTAAGATACTGATTTGTAATCCTACCGATTGGTTTTGCAAAACGGCTCCGTTTACATCTCGTATGACTGCTTGATACTTAAAGCTTTGAGGTGTTTGTGCAAAAGTTGTAATTCCCGTAATAAAAATGAGAAACAAAAAAAACAGATTCTTTTTCATAATTTTATTATTTTCAGGTTAATAAATTTTAAATTAATATTAATTGACTATTGCTTTACAATTTTAAATGTTTTAATGATTTTATTATCTTTTTTAATTTTCAAAAAATATACGGCATATGAATATCCCGAGAAAGATATTTTTGTATCATTAGAATGTATCTTCGCTTGTTTAATTATTTTTCCGTTTAAATCGAACAATTCGTAACTAATTTTTTTTGTATCATTGATGGATAAATTAATAAAATCGACAGTCGGATTAGGAGCAACGGATACGGTAATTCCGATATCTTTCAATTCAAAAACAGAGACAGCCGATAAGCGACTCTGCTGGAAACCTTGAGTAAGAATGTTTGTTCCGTCGGTAAATGTTTCCGTTACTGCTTCTCCCAAAGTCCAGCTGACTGAACCGGTTGCATTTTCAAAATAATCTCCGGAAGATGAAATAACTTCTTGTGCATTTATATTTAAAAAATACACACTGATAAGGCCAAGTATTAGGATTATTTTTTTCATTTAAAATAGATTTAAAATTATACAATTTAAACAAATATACAATTATTTTATTTTCCGTAAATCAAATATTCAAATTATTTGATGAATTTCATATTATTTCTTTTTAATGATTCTGAATTCTGTCCTTCTGTTTTGCTGATATTCTTCTTCTGTGCAATCGGATTTTTTCACATTGTCACAATTGCACTTATTATTTATGTTTAATTCTCCCAGACCCTTACCGGAAATTCTTGAAGGTTTCGTTATTCGTTTTTTAATATAATCGACAGTAGCTTTTGCTCTTTCATTTGATAATTTAAAATTATATGAATTCTCTCCTCGGCAATCAGTGAATGCTGATAATTCAATAATCATATTCGGATATTTATTCATAATTTTAACAATCTTATCCAGCTCAACTGCTGCATCAGGTCTGATTGCAGATTGGTCATAATCAAAATAGATAGGATCAATCTGAATTAAATCATCTGAATTTTTATCGATCTTATGTATTTGTGTTTTAATATTCAGAATATATTTCTCCGTTTCATGAAGGACTGTATCTGACTGTAAAGTAAAAATATATTCACCGTTTTCATCCGTATTGATTACTTTAATTTTATTTCCGCTTATATCATACAGATTTATTTTTGTATTAGACAAAATATTATTGTTATTATCATAAGCTTTTCCTTTCATGGTAATTGTAACAGGCTTATTTTTTATTAGTTCGACAACTTGCGGTTTTTGCAGTTCGATGTTTGAAACATAATTTCCGCTTTCGTTAATAAGGGTTTTATAGCTTGCCGTTTTTTTATCATAATCGTCTTTCTCAAAAGTAAATGTGTAGTCTAATTGTTTGCCGGATTTTATTTTTTCAAATTTGTAAT
>JANTGL010000169.1 GCA_024762915.1 Bacteroidales bacterium
TTACGATTATATGTTGTCTTATTCGCCTTATGATAATGTAACAAAACAAGATTATCCGGCCATGTTGATTACAGCCGGTTTGCACGATTCGCAAGTACAATATTGGGAACCTGCAAAATGGACGGCAAAATTAAGGGAATACAACACAAGTCACAATCCGATTTATATATATACCAATATGGATGCGGGTCACAGCGGTATGTCAGGCAGATATAAAGCATATAAAGAAACAGCATTGATTTATGCGTTTATATTGGATGTTTTGAGTGATAAATAACTTAAAATTATTATTTAATTCAGAAATCCGGTAATTATTTTTTTAACTTCCTGAACGGCTGTATCCAAAATATCATTAACAATAACAACATCAAATTGTTTTGAAAAAACCATCTCTTTTTCCGCTTTTTCCAAACGTTTTTTTAAGCTTTTTTCTGTTTCCGTTCCGCGGTGTCTTAATCGTTTTTCAAGTTCGGAAATTGAAGGCGGTTGAATAAAAACGGTCAGGCAATCCTCTTTAAACATTTTTTTTATTGAAATTCCGCCGGCAACATCAATATCGAACACAACATTGTGCCCTTTTTTTCGAATACGTTCTATTTCGGATTTTAATGTTCCGTAGAACTGATTGTTATATACTTCTTCCCATTCGGCGAAAGCATCTTCATTAATTTTTTCTTTAAATTTATCAACCGTTAAGAAATAATAATCTTTTCCTTCAATTTCGTTCGGTCGTTTATCACGACTGGTTGCCGATACCGAAAATTCAAGTTTAAATTTTTCGTCTTTTAATAATTCTCTTACAATAGTTGTTTTTCCCGAACCCGAAGGTGCCGAAAATACAATGAGTTTTCCTTCGCTAACTTTATTTTTCATTCTCCAAAATTGTAATTTATCATATTCATAAACAAATTTTTTTCTTTTTATACGAATTTATTTAAATTTAGATTTTTAATTTCAAATTTTAGAAAGAATGAAACAATTTAATGACGATTTTAAATCAAAATTATACGAAACAATTGAGGATATTGAGAATAATTCATTGGTCGAAATTGTTTCAATAATTAAAGCCAAATCGGGAAATTACAGAGAAATCTCACTGTGGATTGCAAGTGCTGCGATGTTTCTTACGGCTTCATGGTTAATGTTTTCAAAATTTGAAGTTGGTGTTTATTATATATACTTATTAACCATCGTTTCATTTATAATTATATATCTTATAACCGAATTGTTTAAACCTTGGAAGCGTCTTTTTATAAATAAGAATCGGTTGAAAAGAAATGTTGAAATATACGGAAGAGCTGTTTTTCAAAAGGGCGGCATCCGATTTACAATTGAAGGTATCGGTGTTTTGTTTTATGTGTCAATGTTTGAAAAACAAGTTTTTATTTTGCCCGACAGAGGTGCCGAAACTTCTGTGCCTGATGAAGAATGGCAAAAAATGAATACCGATTTTCAAAAGATATTCTCTGAAAAAGACATTGCTAGTGCGTTTATTAAAGAATTAAAAAACTGCAAGAATATTTTTGCGAAATATATTCCGCCTGTTGAGAATGATATTAACGAACTTCCGGATGATTTAGATATTGATTTTTAATTATATTTCAGAATTTTATCCTACTACATATAAGATTATTGACTTAAACAATAAAATTTTCATTCGTGTATTCGCAGCTTTTTTATAAATCATTATTAGTCAGTTAAACTTAAACTTATGAAGAATAAGAATCAAAAATTATTTATTATATTAGTCGGTCTTTTAACTCTTATTTTTGTTTTAAGTCCTTTTTTTATTGATATTATATGGGCACGACCCGGAGGCGGACATTCATTCTCAGGCGGCGGCGGCGGCTCGCATTCCGGTGGCGGAGGCGGTGGAGGAGACGGTATCGGTTTTTTAATTTATTTGATATTCAGTGAATTACCTCCGCAAATTTCAATTCCTTTAATTATCGGGATTATTGTATTAAGATTATACCTTCAAAAAAGAAAAAGATCGGATAATACGACGGTGGTATCTTCTCCGGGTATTCAGGCAAGAACTGTTCGTCATAATGATGTTGAAACGGATATTATTCAATTGAAAAGTATTGATCCGAATTTCTCAAAAATATTATTTCTTGATTTTGTTTCTTCAATTTTCAATAAATATTATACTTGGAACGGAACGGCTGATTTTAAAAACTTATCTCCTTTTTTAAGTACGGATGAAATTCAAAGATCGGCAAATCTTCGTACCGGTCAACGAATTACTGAAATTGTTATCGGAAGTATGCGTATCAGCGAAATTAATTTTTTGCAAGATATAATCGGTATCTCGGTTGATATTGAAGCAAATTATACCTTGGATATAATGGGTAAGAAAACACGTTATGTCTTAACCGAACGCTGGTATTTTAACCGAAATAAAACCATTTTGTCTGCCGAACCGGAAAAAATGCATAAATTATCTTGTCCGAATTGCGGTGCACCGGCCGATTTTACCGATAACGGAGTTTGTCATAGTTGCGGAACAAAAATTGATTTGGGTGAAATGCAATGGTTTGTAAAGAAACACAAAGTATTAAGTCAGGAAGTATTCAGAACAAAAGGATTAGCACATTACGAGCCGGAAAGCGGTACGATGTTACCGACAATTTATCAAAGTAATATCACAACCTATGCCGGACAATTTGCTCAAATGCACAATTTAGATTGGAACTCATGGCGACATACTTTCGGTGAAGATGTAGTTAAAAAGTTTTTTCTTAAAATATACGATGCTTGGAGTAAAAACAAACTGGACTCTGCTCGCAATTTGCTTTCCGACAGATTATACGAATCGTTTATGTTTTGGATTGACGCATATAAAAGTGTCGGGTTAACAAATAAATTGGAAAATATTAATATTCAAAATATTCAATTTGTTCGAATTGATTTAGATCGATTTTATGAATCAATTACGCTTCGTATTTTTGCCTCTTCGCTTGATTATGTCGTTGATAGTAACGGAAATGTAAAAGGCGGCTCTGACAGAAGACTGCGTGCTTTCAGCGAATATTGGACGTTTATAAGACGCATGGGCGTTGAAAAAGACGAATACGACTATTCGACTTGTCCGAATTGCGGTGCACCTGCCGATAAAATGGGTCAAGCAGGAGTATGTGAATACTGCGGAACAAAAATAAGTAACGGTGATTTTTCATGGGTATTGGCTATTATTACACAAGATGAAGTTTATTCGGGATAATTATAACTTATTAAAATATAAAAGATTATGATGTTTAAATTTATTGCAATTTTGAAATTACTGACTTTGCCGATTTTAATCGGGGTCGTTATTTTTTTAATTATTAATCAAATGAGGAAGAAGAAAAATTCTGGTAATGATATGGAAAAATAACAATAAAATCTTGATTAACATATAGAAAATATATCTCAAATAACTTTTTAATAATTTTAAAGGTCTAATAATGAAAAAAATAATAGGAATAGTTATCGCTGTCATATTGCTTAATTCTTTTACTATTAATGCGCAATTGACAAAACCGGAAGATTTTTTTAAGTTTAAACCCGGTTCTGACAGAATGTTGATTGATTATGAGCAACTTATAGATTATCTTAAGATTATTGATAAAGAATCACCACGTGTTAAAATGATTCAAAACGGCAAAACTGAAATGGGGAAACCGATGTATTTAGTTTTTCTTTCTTCTGAAAAGAATATAGAAAATCTTAATCGCTTAAAGGAAATTAATAAAGAATTGGCAATTAATAATGATTTGACAACTAATCAAATTTTAGAATATTCCGAAGAAGGAAAAGTGTTTGTCTTGGCAACACTTTCCATGCATGCTAATGAGGTTGGTCCGGCTCAATCTGCTCCTTTAATTATTTATAAGATTGCTTCAACCGATGATAAAGAACTGACAGCTCAATTGGAAGATGTTGTTTATATGATGGTTCCTAATCATAATCCCGACGGTATGGATATGGTTGTTCATAATTATTTAAAATACAAGGGTACTAAATATGAAGGAACTCGCTATCCGGGTGTTTATAATAAATATGTAGGACATGATAATAATCGTGACTTTGTAACGCTTTCACAATCAGGAACAAAAGCAATTAATCGATTATATAATGAAGAATGGTTTCCGCAGGTGATGGTAGAAAAACACCAAATGGGATGGCGCGGAGTTCGTTATTTTGTCCCTCCTAAACATGACCCGATTGCAGTAAATGTTGATGCCGAATTGTGGACATGGGACGGAATTTTTGGTACGGGAATGATAAAAGATATGACGGAACAAGGTCTTAAAGGAGTTGTTCAAGGATATGCTTTTGACGATTATTGGCCGGGCTCAACAGAAACAGCCCATTGGAAAAATATAATTGCCATGCTGACGGAAGCAGCAAGTGTAAAAATCGCAACTCCTATTTATCAAGAATCGAATGAATTAACTGTTAGCGGAAAAGGTCTTTCAGAATATGAAAAAGGAGCAAATTTTCCTGATCCTTGGCTAGGCGGATGGTGGCATTTATCAGATATTATTGACTATGAATTAGCTTCAACTTTTTCACTAATCAGAACAGCTTCATTACATAAAAAAGAAATACTGAAATTACGTAACAGACTGTGTAATAAAGAAATTGAAAAAGGGAACAATGAAGCACCGTATTATTATATAATGCATAATAAACAACATGATGAAGGCGAACTTGTGCGTTTGGTAAATTTATTAAAAGAGCACGGGATAAATGTTTTTCGCTTAACTAAAGACCTTAATCTTGATAATAAAATGTATTATAAAGATGATATTGTTGTTCCGTTGGCTCAACCGTTCAGATCTTTTATTAAAGAGATTATGGAAAATCAGAAATTTCCGGTAAGGCATTATTCCAAAAACGGAAAAGTTATTATGCCTTATGATATTACAAGTTGGTCATTGCCTCTGCACAGGGGAATTAAAGTTGATGAACTTGAAAAAAAATATCCCGAAATAAATAAATTTTCCGAATTGATTAAACAGAATTACAGGATTAAAAATGAGCAGATTCCTGAAAATTATTTATATGCCGTATTTCCTGCGGAAAATAATGACAGTTACAAAGCTGCTTTCTTTGCGATGAATAAAGGTTTAACTGTTTATCGTTCTGAAGCAAGTTTTAATCAAACCGGGACAGAAATTTCAAAAGGAAGTTTTTTAATTGCTAAAACGTCTGAAATGAAAGATATTTTATCGGAAATCGAAATTAATCCGATATATATAAATGAAAAAATAAATTTGGATAAAAAAACTTTATCACTCCCTCGAATCGCATTGGCAGAAACATATATGCACGATATGGATGCCGGATGGACAAGATTTATATTTGATAATTATCATATTAAATATACGATAGTTCATCCCGGAGAATTTAAAAAAATAAATTTTACGAAAAAATTTGATATTGTAATTTTTCCCGATAATGATAAGAATATTTTAAAAGAAGGTAAATATAAAGGGCAAAACGGAACATATTCAATTCCTTCTTTTCCTAAAGAATTTACAAAAGGAATAGGAAAAAATGGAATGGATAATTTGATGAAATTTTTTAACGAAGGAGGAACCATTGTTGCCTGGGGACGTTCAACGAGATTATTTACCGGTAATTTAACAGTTCCCTTAAATGAAAAAGACCGGGAGGATTTTATTTTACCGTTTAAAGATCTTTCAGAAAATATGCAAAAAAACGGCTTGTATTGTCCGGGTTCTTTAGTGCAAATTGATTTACATAATAATTATGATATAACATTGGGAATGCCTGAGCATATTGGAGTTTTTTATAGAGGAAGGCCGGTTTTTACTACTTCAGTTCCAAATTTTGATATGGACAGAAGAGTTATAGGTAAATTTGCAAAAAAAGACATACTGCTAAGCGGATATGCCGAGAAGATTAAACTTATTGCCGAAAAAAGTGCAATAATCAGAATAAGAAAAAATAAGGGGCAAATGATACTGTTCAGTTTTAATCCCCAATTCAGAGCTTCAACACCGGTAGCATATAAATTATTGTTCAATAGTATTTTAATTAAATAATTAAATTTAAAATTAATATT
>JANTGL010000170.1 GCA_024762915.1 Bacteroidales bacterium
ACAGAAACATTTCTTCTTGGAGTGATTCTGATTTTTCAAATAATTATTATGAAATTAAATTAAATACTTTTTCTGTCTATTTATCTTATCGCTTTTATTCTGCAAATGAGTAAAACCCTAATCGTCATAGCAGGCCCCACCGGCATCGGGAAAACAGACTTAAGTATTGAACTTGCTCAAATGCTTGATACGTTTATTATTTCTTCAGACTCGCGACAAATTTATAAAGAATTAAAAATAGGTACGGCGGCACCGACATCCGAAGATTTGGCAAAAGTAAAGCATTATATGGTCGGCAATAAATCAATTTACGATTATTACAGTGCCGGAAAATATGAGCTTGAAGTACTTGATATTCTGAAAGATAAATTTAGAGACAAAGATACGGTTTTGCTTGTCGGCGGCTCGGGAATGTACATTGATGCCGTATGCAAAGGAATTGATGCCTTGCCGGATGCCGACCCCGAAATAAGAAAAAAATTGACCGAAAAATACGAAAAAGAAGGCATCGAAAGCTTGCGTTTTGATTTAAAAAGATTAGACCCCGAACATTATAAGACGGTTGATTTGAATAATCCGAAACGTATTTTGCGAGCCGTTGAAGTTTGTATTCAAACCGGAAAAACATATACTTCATTTCTGACAAAACCGAAAAAAGAACGAGATTTTAAAATTATAAAAATCGGATTGGAAAGAAATCGGGAAAAACTTTATGGCCTTATCAACAAAAGAGTTGATTTAATGATACAAAACGGTTTGCTTGATGAGGCAAAACAATTCTTGAAAGATAAAAACCTGAATTCGTTAAATACGGTCGGCTACAAAGAGTTGTTTCCCTATTTTGAAGGCGAATATGAATTGGAAGAAGCCGTAAGATTAATAAAACGTAATTCTCGAAGATATGCAAAACGGCAAATGACTTGGTTTAAGCGTGATGAAGATTTTGTTTGGTTCCGGCCTTCAGAAAAACAACAGATTTTCAAGCATATTTTACAAAATACATAGTCTTACTGCAAATATTTAGGTGAATATTTGTAGTAGGTCTGCAGTTATTTACTTTAATATTTGTATCAATACTACAATTATTCAAGGGAATAATTGTACCTAAGAAATAAAAAGTTTAAATTTTGTTTTATAAATACTAATTTCTCTTATCAAATCCCCACATTAATTTGTCGCGAATATTGTTAAAAAATGTATTACCTTCAATTCTAACGGTTTTAATTTTAAAATTTGCCGCTTTCACGGTAATTTCGGTATTTTTTTCAACAACAACCGATTGCGAATCAATTGACAAAAGGTAGGTTTCCGTTCTGCCGGTAACTTTTATGGTAATATCGTAATTATCGGGCAGCACAATCGGGCGAACCGTCAAATTATGCGGTGCAATAGGCGTTATAATAAAATTGCTTGAACCCGGAACCACAATCGGACCGCCCAAACTCAAAGAATATGCCGTTGAACCCGTTGGGGTTGCAAGTATCAATCCGTCAGCCCAATAAGTATTTAAATATTCACCGTTTACAAAAACTTTAATCGTAATCATCGACCCGGAATCGCGTTTTAATACCGTGACTTCATTCAAAGCAAAATTAAAATCTTTAAAATGATTTTCGTCGGTATTAACTTCCAACAAAGTTCTTTCTTCAATGTAATATTTGTTTTCAAATACCGCTTTTAGTGCAAGCGGAATTTCTTCTTTCGAGATGTTTGCCAAAAATCCCAATCGCCCGCTGTTTATCCCTACTATCGGAATTTCTTTATCCCGAACATAAGATGCCGCATCCAAAAAGGTACCGTCGCCGCCGATGCTGAAAACAATATCAGGCATATTTTCTTTAGTGAAAGGACTGTCAAACGTTGATGTTACGGCAGGAATATGTGTACAATTTTTTTGAATAAACTGAAAATAAGGTTCATAAATCATCAATTCCGTTTGCTGCTTTTTTAAAATCTCAAAAAACAAACTTAATGATGTTTTAAAGTCTTCATTAAAATTTTTCCCGAAAATAGCTGCTCGCATAACTCCTTGTTTATTAAATTCATATCAACCTTTCTCCCATAACCTTTTTCCTTTTACCCTTTTCCTTTCAACTTTCAACTTTTACCTTTCAACTTTTACCTTTCCCCTTTCAACTTTCTCCTCTCAACTTTCTCCTTTCAACTTTTACCTTTTACCTTTCCCCTTTCAACTCTCATCTTCTACAAAGCTTCGTCAATTTTAATCAAATTATTTAAAACCGCAAAAGCCGTCAGACCGGAAACCGTTTTAATTCCCAATTTTCGTGTAATATTTTTCCGATGTGTAATAACCGTATGCGGACTGATAAATAAAATTTCGCCGATTTCTTTATTCGTTTTCCCCAAAGCAATTTGCTTAACAACTTCTTTTTCTCTGTCCGATAATTCATCTGAAATTTCATCTTTTTCTGCGGGGATTATCTCCGACATTAAATTTTGCAATTTTTCAATAATGGTATTTTTGGCTTCATCAACCGAAATTTTTAAATCGAAAGCAGGAAAATCATCATCGGCTCTTCTTGTTCCGACAAAAACAACCAATTTGAGGGCAACATTTTTTTTTCTGATTTCAAAAATCACTTCCGGATTTTTTTCAATTAATTTGGCATTTATAATAACGACATCCGGTTTCTTTTCCGAAAATTTTTCCGAAAATGAAATAATATCATCAATCTCTTCAATATTCCCCGTTTCCGGAAAACTTGTCAAAATTTGTGTTAAGCCCGACCGAATAACATAAGATTTTTCAACAATTAAATATGAAATTTTCGACATCATCAGCTGCGTTTTTTCAATTCGGTTTCCATCATTACGGCAACGGGAACAATCACATTGTCTTCCAATTTTGTATGATCTTTCATATCTTCGTCCAGCTTAAAAGTCTCTGTCAGAATTTGTTTTGTAACTTCCGAGTTTTTTGCCGGCTGCAAATATTTAATGATGATATTTTTTAAATCCAACAATGCCGCATTCAGTTCATCGTGCGTGTCGGCATAATCTTTTATTGATTTTTTAGTCAGGTTTTCAATAAATGTCGAACTCGGCTTTTCGCTGTTATAATTCTTTTCCAACTCCAAAACATAAGGATAAATTTCCTTTTCTTCATTTGCCGTATGCTCTTTGACTTCTTTTAAATATCTGCCGAAAAACTTTTGCAATACATTTTTATTACGGTCGGCATCTTCGCCTTCCCATTCCAAGCGACCGATTAAATTTTCGATATCAGGAAGTTTTACTTTGTTGTAATAATGATGCGATTTTAACAAATAATTGACCGTTTGTGATAAGGGAATTTTTTTTAACTTCTCGTAAGGCAAATAATCTTTATCGTTAAAGGCATTCACAATTTCAAGAAAAAAAACGGGATTAATATTATACTGCTCACAAATTTGTGCAACCGACTTATCGCCGAAACCGAATTGAATACCGAAACGCGAAACAATCGGTATTAAATGGTAATTTCGTAAAATAACTTCGGCAAGTTTCAGATCTTTTGTTATCAGCATTTCTTTTTTTTACAAATTTAAACGAATATTATGAATTATGCCTATGAACGGTTTTAAAAGTTTTTGGAAATATTTGAATTTAATATTAAATTTGGGGGAGAAAAAATATTAGAATAAAGGTACTAATCAAAAAATGAAAGTTTATGAAAAAAAATAAAAAAGTGTTGTCAGCTTCATATAGAATTAGAAAAGGAGAGTTAGATGATGATTATATTTTATATGATAATGGAGAAGTAGTACACAACTATGACAAGAGCCGTTACCCAGGAGGTTACAATCTTACAGAACAGTTAACAGCTGAGGAAATCGGTATTGATGTAAAAGAACGTTTATTGAGTAGTGCTCCAGAAAATAATAAAATATTGGTTAAACAAATTTTAGGGTTAGATAAAAAATAACCAATAGTATGAGTTTTGTATAAAAAAATCGAATTTAAATGATAAAGTGTAATAAATGTGGTTCTTATAATATTGAAATTTCAAGAAATTATCAATTTTTCAATCGTTTTGACTGTAAAACTTGTGGTTATTGGACATATAAAAGGATTGAAGATTGTTGCAGAGAACCTTTTGATATTGTTGTTATTAAGCGTAATGACAATTCATCATTTTTATATAAACAATGCATAAATTGTGGTGGTTCTATTAATAGAACAAAACCATTGAGTTATAAAAAATTTGGAGATGAAATACGTGATGAGTTCAATGAAGATAGATATAACGAATGGAGAGAAAAAATAGAAATTGAAAGAATGATTTTAATCAAAATGAAACAAGAATATAATCATTATAATTCACCACGTTACAAATATTATAAATATCTTTCTTCAGCAAAATGGAAAAATAAAAGAGAACAAGTATTGAAAAGAGATAAAAATTTATGTCAAATATGTGGAAAAAAAATTGCGAATGAAGTACATCATTTGACATATATTAATTTAGGAAATGAAAAAATGTCAGATTTAATATCAATATGCAGAGATTGCCATAAGAAAATACATGGGATAAAATAATAACTGTTTACACTATTTTATTTAATCCCGTTACCCCGCCCAATCCGGAAAAACACTCAAATCAATATCAAAAACAAATTGTCCCCAATAATACATTGCCAAACTCACAATCAGCACGCCGACCATATTTAAAACTATTCCTGTTCGCATCATTTCGGAGATTTTTATTTTATTTGTTCCGAAAATAATGGCATTGGGCGGTGTGGCAACCGGTAACATAAAAGCCAAAGATGCCGAAAGCGTTGCCGTAATCATCAAAAGTAAGGGGTTTAGTTTCAGTGAAACAGATAAGCTCGCCAAAATCGGCAAAATCATTTGCGTTGATGCCGTATTGGAAGTTAACTCCGTTAAAAACGACATAAAAAGGGCAATGATAAAAATGATTAAAAACGGATTGATGCCTTGCAAAACATTTAATTTATATCCGAGATATTCCGTTAAACCGGAGACTTTAAATCCTTTTGCCAATGCAAATCCGCCGCCGAACAATAAAATGATATGCCACGGCAATTTTGCGAAAATTTTATTATCCAAAATGCGTTTCCCTTTTTCGGATTTTGACGGAATAAAAAATAAAATCGATGCTACAAAAACGGCAACCGTTCCGTCGTTCAAAAATTTCGGATGACCGAATAAAGATGCCCAACCCGGAATGTGAATGCCGAAATCAAAACCGGTTCTGAAAATCCACAGAAATGCCAAAACCAGAAATGCAATAAAAATTGTTTTTTCTTCATAACTTGCTTTGCCCAATTGTTTGTATTGGTCTTTAAAAATGGTGTTGTCTTTAATGTCCGATTTTCCGGAAGGTTTAAAACGATAATATAAAATCAGCCAAACGGCAATTAACATCATTAAAGAAACAGGCAATGCAAACACAAACCATTTTGAAAATGAAATTTCGGGTGCATCGGGAAAATTTAAGGCGAAAATTTTTATAAAAGCCAAATTCGGGGGTGTGCCTATCAGTGTGGCAATTCCTCCGACGGATGCGCCGTAGGCAATGCTCAGCAGCAAACCCAGAGATATTTTTTTGGCATCTTCGGGTTTTAAATATTCCGTAAATTTGAAAATCAATGACATAGCAACCGGCACCATCATCATTGCCGTTGCGGTGTTCGACATCCACATCGAAAGAAAAGCCGTTGCAAACATAAACCCGAAGAGGATTTTACCGTATCCGCTGCCGGTCATAGATAAAATTTTTAAAGCAATGCGTTTATGCAAATTATGCTTTTCCATTGCCAATGCCACTAAAAATCCGCCGACAAATAAAAATATGATGCTGTTAAAATATTCCGAAGAAACGGCTTTACCGTTCATTATTCCGAAAACCGGAAACAGCACAACGGGCAAAAGTGCGGTTACGGCAACCGGAACCGCTTCGGTCATCCACCAAATTGCCATCCAAGCGGCAACGGCGGCAGTTGCGGTAACTTCAGGTTTTTGCGTATCTAAATCGACAAATAATAAAATTAATATTGCCGATAATACACCGGTTATTAATCCGATTGTTTTGGCTGAAAAAATATTG
>JANTGL010000171.1 GCA_024762915.1 Bacteroidales bacterium
TTAAAATATTTTTTGCTCCGGATTTCGGCAAGCAAACTTCCGTTATTCTGTTTATGCAACATATTGACAGCACACTGAAACTTCGGAAAAAACTTTTCGGTATCGGAACAAAAATTGAAAAAGGTAAAAATCCGACGGCATTTATTCCCGAAGCACATCAATTTGCAGAGAAATACGCAAAAATTATTAACGGAAAACCGACGGTAATGTTCACGGAAACACTTACCGGTATTCCTTCGACGGCACACATTTTAGGCGGTGCTGTTATGGGAAAAAATAAAAACGAAGGCGTTATTGATAAAAACAATAAAGTTTTCGGGTATGAAAATATGTATGTTTGTGACGGTTCGGCTATGTCGGCAAATCCGGGAGTTAATCCGTCTTTGAGTATTACGGCAATCAGTGAACGAGCGATGAGTTTGATTTCTAAAAAAGATGAAAGTTGAGAGTTGAAAGGTGAAAGGAACTAGGAATTAGGGAAAAGATAATAGTATAAAGGTTTTAAATATTATGAGTTAAGAGTTTAAAAAATATTGTTTTTTTTTGTGTTTAAATTATAATATTGAATTAACAATAATGAAAGATTTAAAAATTTATTTTATCGAAGGCGGACCGGCAGTTATGTATCCGATTTTATATTTATTAATCGTTATTTTTCTTCTTTTTATTTTAGGTCTTATATTAAAAAAAAGAAAAATAATTGATTTAATTTCTTCATTAGGATGGATAACATTAATATGGGGAGTGACAGCGCAAGCAATTAATCTTTATGCTACTTTCGAAAATATTCAATCAGCAGGAGGTATAAACCCGGAATTAATGCTAGTAATATTGAAAATTTCTTTAATACCGACTATTTTCGGTGCAATTGTCTTTTTGTTTGCACGTATTGAGATTATAATTTTAATTCTTTTAAAGAAAGAAGAAAATTAAAATTATCTCTGTCATAAAATGATACTTTTATCTTCTTTGCCGTTTTCTAACTTTGATTTTTGTTCCGATTTCATAATATAATCATAAAAGTAGGACAAATCAATCTTTGAAATCATATCGGCACCGAGTTTTATAATTCGGTATGCAATACGACCGCCCAAAGATAATAACAAGGCTGCCAAAATGTATCCGACAATACTTCCGGACATATACAAACCGTCTTTTCCGCCTGCAGAAATAACTTTTATTTCTTCCGGGAAATTCAAAAGTTTACCGACAAATGTAATGTGCTGCAAATCCGTAAAAATTGAAAAAATAACGGAAATAATTAAATAAATTGCCCACAAACCTACACTGACCAACAAAAGTGCAAAAAATATTTTAGCAAATAATACCGAGTTTGCGGGTCCTTTAATATTAGTGTTTGATTTTTCCATAATTTATAATAAATATATTCGGTTAAAGATACATAAAATACCGTTTAATCTTCCGCCAATACAATAATTTTATCGCCTTCGGAGAATGTGATCATTTCGTCTTTATTCGGATTTACTTTGATGCCGTAATTATTTTCAACAGAATGTGCATATTTAATAATTCGATAACCGACAGCTGTCTCATTTTTGTAACTTGCAGCTTCTAAAACGGTATAGAAATTAATTTCTTCACCAAGTTTTATATAATCTTCGGCATCTTTTAAATAAAATTCGGATCCTTCGGCCTCAAACAATATATCAATAACCTTCTTCAAATCAGGTGTTTCGGACAACTGTGTTAAGAACAAACTGATTAAATCTTCGCTGATTATAAAATCATCAGCTTTGGTAACTTCGGCAAGTTCGCGGTTTTTTTGATCGAACATTTCACTGACAATATTTACTTTCTTGCCTTTTTTGTCCGCCATATTTCTGATATGTAACAGACAAATTAAGGTTTTTGCATCGGCTTCACGAATATCGATATCATAATAATTTAAAATAATGATGTTATCGTAAGACGTAATATCATTTTTGTCTAATTCAGCTCTTTTTGTAATATCGCCGTGAATGAAATTAACTTTTTGATTAGAAATTAAAGATTGAAGTTCCCTTTCAATTTCTTCGGTATTTTCCAAATCGGAAATAATATCAATTTCAGAACCTTTTTCTACGTATTCGTCTAATTCTCTGATAATTATTTTTCCTCTTTTATTCCATCCGAGTATGACGTTTCGCTCCTTTTTTACGGAAGATTTCGGTTCGGTTTTTATAAGGGCATTTTCTTTAATTTGATAATCGGTAATATCGGACAAAATAATGGTATCATCATCTTCGGTAATTGCCAAAATTTCATCCCCTTCCGTAAGTTTAGTATCAGGCAAAGGATTGATATGTATTTTTCCTTCGGTATCTTTAAATCCCAAAACAGACGATGTGTTATAGGCAAATAAAGCATCTTTATATGTTTTTCCGGCAAGGGTCGGTTCATTTTTAAAATACATTTCATCACCTTCATAACAAAAAAGCTGCTGATAAATTATGCTTAAACCCGATTGACGACAAGTTTGTGCCGTAATGCGAGCCGTTAAATCAGGCGACAAAACAAACATCGCTTCATCTTTTCCGACAATTTGTGCCACTTCCATATTTTCTTCATCTTTTATTTCCGCAACAATATGATATTTGCCCTCTTTCCTTTTCGGATTTAGGGTTAAAGCCAGAATGGATTTTATCACATAGGTATCGGCATTTTCTTTTTCGGGAGAAATAATAATAATCGACCGCGCACCGTCGGGGTTAACAATCTTTAAATCTGTTAAATCCAAGGGACTTCCCGTTCTGCAAATAATTTTAGTATTTTCGGTATCCGGAATTTCTTCACGGATGGTATCTTCCATTTCTACCTTATCTGTTTCAGCTAAAATGACAATTCGCGGTTTCTTTTGATTTTCATTAGCAATAATTAATTCGGATATAATTTGAATAACTTTCGGAGACCATCCGAGAATTAAAGTATGATTTTCTTCGATTACCGCCGAACGACCTTTGCGAAGTTGTTCTAATTTTTCATCTAAACTTGTTGTTAACACACCGATTAGGGTACTTAAAATAAAGATCCCGCCGATTGTTATCAGTAAACCGATAAATCGAAATATCCAACCGGTATCTCCGGCCATTGTTCCGGGGTCGATAGAACGAAGCAGTGTTTGCCACATAGCTTCAAAAATGCCCATACCTTCTTCGCCTTCCATATTTATTCCGCTGAGGGCATAAACAACACCGAAAACAATAATAACTAATAAAGAAACGACTGCAAGCCACATAATGATTGAACTTGTGCCTCGCGACAGGGTATTATCAAAATAGTATCTGAGTTTTTGCTTGAATGTGTATTTTTGTGACATGGTTTTTGATATTTGAAATTTGAAATTAGTTTACTGAGACGTTTTCAAATCCTTCAGATGTTGAAAGGTTAATAAATATTATTATGTTTCCAGCGTTTGTGTGACCAAAGCCAATTTTCTGGTTTTGCACGTATTATTTCTTCAAGTTTTTTCATATAACGTTCGGTAATTTCTCCTTCAGCCGTATTTTGCGGATTTTCTTCAAAAACAGATAATTCAACTTGATAATAACCTCTCTTAATTCGTTGAACATCACCAAATACCAAAGGTATATCATATTTTTTTGCATAAAGTTCGGCACCATGCAAACAAGCCGTATCTTGATTTAAAAATTGAACCCGTTTTGCTCTTTTAATATTTGAAGGGCTTTGATCGGATATCATAAAAAAAACCGTTGGTTTTTTATGTTCTTCTTCAAATGCTTTGCGTGTATCTTTTATCGAAACCAAATTCATTCCCCAAGCAGCCCTGGCTTTTTTTACATAATTATCAATGTATTTATTTGAAAGCGGTTTGTATAATCCGATGCTTTTATGTTTAAATTGAAAACCGAAACTGATAACACCCCATTCCCAATTGGCATAATGTGCCGCCAATCCGATAATGCTTTGTCCTTTTTTAAAATAATCGTCTAAGAGTTCAATATTTATCACAGGATATCTTTTTCTGAGTGTTTTTTGGCTCATTGAAAGTCCTTTAATACTTTCAAGCGTGATATCACTCAAATTTTTGTAAAATCCTTTTGCAATTTTGTGAATTTCTTTTTCGGATTTTTCCGGAAACGCATTTTTTAAATTTTTATAAACGACATTTTTGCGATATCCGAAAACATGGAAAAAGAAAAAATAAAGAATATCGGAATGCAGATATAAGACCCAAAACGGAACTAATGAAAATAAAAAAACAAGTAATCGGAAGAAGATGTAACCTATATATTGCATAATTGATAAAAATAAAAAAATCGTGTCAAAAATATAAATTTAACACGATTTTTTACTATTTCTGAGAAACTTCTGTATTATTTAAGTTTATTGAATTATCAATTTATGCGTACTGCTTGATTTATCTGAACTTATCGTAACAAGGTAAATTCCTTTAGCAAAAGTTTCTGTATTAATAATACAACGATTATTAATTTGATTTAAATAAATAAGTTGTCCGTTTATATTTCTGATTTCCAAATTAACAACTTCCGCATCATTTACCGTAATATAAATAAAATCATTTGCCGGATTAGGGGATATTGTAAACAGATTGTTATTAAGTGTATTAATATTTTCATAAGGATTATATTCATACGCCCCTAAATCAATATTTCCGTCAATTATTCTTTGAACACCGGCCAAATCATATTCCGGAATATAATCAGTAGTGTCTTTTCCGACATTAATACAAGGAGAAATATCTTGAAGTTTAAAATTTCCGCCTACAGCATCAATAAAAAGAGGATCTTCATCAATATTATCAACATATATAATTTGAGTATAAACTGTTTCTAATCCGCCTTCAATATCATTGTTATAAAATTTCATAAATTCATCTTCCGTATCAATATAAAATTGGTCATAGTCATTATCTAAATCAGTATTTCCGCCAATTATATTATTGGCAAAAAACACACTGTCGTTACTGCAACCGATTGACACGGCTCCGCCGTTATTACCGGAATAATTTCCGACAACGGTATTATTAATAAAATAACCGCCGGCATAATATTTAATACCGATTGCTCCGCCGTTATGCTCAGCAGTATTGTTTACAAAAAGATTATTTACGATATAAGGTTGACAGTATCCGCTTGTTATCATGGCACCTCCTTGAGAAAGTGAAGAATTATTTTCAAAAATATTATTTACGACAAGTGCATCGGTATAACCGGATAATTTAATTGCTCCGCCGCCGTAATAACTACCGCTATATAAAGAATGATTATTTGCAAAATAACAATTCTTAATAATCGGTTGATCAAATTTTGTATCATCAATATAACAACCGATATTTATAGCACCGCCTCCTTCTTCAGCATTATTATCCAAAAATTTGCAATTTTTAATAATCGGTTCGGCCTCATATTGAATACCGATTGCTCCGCCTGTTCCGGCATTATCATCAGAATAATTATATCGGAATAATGAATTATCTATTATTATTTTTGAATAATACAAAATTCTGAATACTCCTCCTCCGTAATAATCATCACTTTCTCTTCCGAAATAAAAAGCACAATATGAAAAACGCGTTGTATCATTATCATCCATATTAACACCCGTTGTATCAAAATCAATACCGTCCCAACCGGTATGAGTGAAATTATAATAACCGGTTGTATCGGCAACGGTATATTTAATAGTATCTGTTTCTGCGCCTTGCGAAAGCATGGTTCCTTCAACTTTAATTTTATAAAAATCATTAAACATAATAACGGTACCGGGATCAATTGTCAGGGTAACATCGTCCAATATACATAGTGTAGCATCCATAAACACGGTATCATAAGCCCATGTCGTATTAACATCAATTGTGTCATTTGTTAAATTAACAGTAAAGTTTTGCGCATTTATAACAAAACTAAGAATTACTAATGCAATAAATAATGTAAACAATTTTTTCATAATATTATGTATTTTTGAGTTAATAATTGATACAAGATAATATATTTTTTAATAATTATCAAGTTTTTTCCGTTATTTATACCATAAAATTGATAAAATATCCTTTTAATAATACAATTATTATTATATTTTTGTATT
>JANTGL010000172.1 GCA_024762915.1 Bacteroidales bacterium
TAATTTTATTTTAAAAATATTATTTCAATAATATTACATAACATAAATAAATTAGCATAAAGTCTTTGATTTCTAAAATTAAAGGTTAATTTTGCGGCTCAAAAATAACTATATATATTGTCTAACTTATTAATTTTAAATTAACATGAGCGAAAAAACAAACGAAAACGAAGAAAAAAAAGTAGTAAAAACTGCAAAAGAAACAACTGTATCTGAAGTAAAAAAAGAGGAAGCCGTTACTGAAGAAAAAAACGAAGTTGTTGAAGAAATTAAAACAGAAGAAAAGTCTGATTCTGAAAAAAAAGAAACTAAAGTTGAAGAAGCTGTAACGAAGGAACAAAACGAAATCGTTGAAGAACCTAAACCAACAGAAATTCAAAACGCTTCGACACTTGAATTTGATTGGGACTCAGCGGATGATGAAGATGAATATTCAAAAATTGAAAGAACTGAATTAAAAGATTTATATTCTAAAACGCTGTCTACAATTTCTGAAAAAGAAGTTCTGGACGGAACCGTTATAGCATTATCAGATAAAGACATTGTTGTTAATATCGGTTATAAATCTGACGGTGTTATCAGTAAAAACGAATTCAGATACAATCCGGATCTTAAAGTTGGTGATTCTGTTGAAGTATACATTGAATCACAAGAAGATAAAACCGGTCAATTAGTACTTTCTCATAAAAAAGCAAGGACTCTCCGTTCTTGGGAAAGAGTGAACTCGTCTCTGGAAAATGACGAAATTATTAACGGATTTATTAAATGCCGTACCAAAGGCGGAATGATTGTAGATGTATTCGGTATTGAAGCATTCCTTCCCGGATCGCAAATTGATGTTAAACCGATTAGAGACTACGATGCATTCGTCGGGAAAACAATGGAATTCAAAGTTGTTAAAATCAATAAAGAATTTAAAAATGTTGTTGTTTCTCACAAAGCTCTTATTGAAGCTGAGTTGGAAGAACAAAAAGCAAAAATTATTGAACAACTTGAAAAAGGACAAGTTCTTGAAGGTACGGTTAAAAACATCACTTCTTACGGTGTATTCATTGACCTTGGAGGTGTTGACGGATTAATTCATATCACGGACTTATCTTGGGGAAGAGTAAATCATCCTGAAGAAGTTGTTGAACTGGACCAAAAGTTGAATGTTGTAATTCTTGACTTTGATGAAAGTAAAAAACGTATTGCATTAGGATTAAAACAGTTACAAGAGCATCCTTGGGATTCTTTAGATACTGAATTGAAACCCGGGAATACAGTTAAAGGAAAAATTGTTGTAATAGCTGATTACGGTGCTTTTATGGAAATTAAACCCGGAGTAGAAGGCTTAATTCACGTGTCTGAGATGTCTTGGTCTCAACATTTAAGAACAGCACAAGATTTCTTTAAAATAGGTGATATTGTTGAAGCTCAAATCTTGACTCTTGAAAGAGAAGACAGAAAAATGTCGTTGGGTATCAAACAATTAAAACCGGATCCGTGGGAAAATATTTTAGAAAAATATCCTGAAGGTTCAAAACATACTGCTAAAGTTAAAAACTTTACGAATTTCGGTATCTTTGTTGAACTTGAAGAAGGTGTTGACGGATTAATTCACATTTCTGATTTATCATGGACTAAAAAAATTAAACATCCTGCAGAATTTACTGAAATTGATGCTGATATTGATGTTACGGTTTTGGAAATTGACAAAGAAAACAGACGATTAAGTTTAGGACACAAACAATTGGAAGAAAATCCGTGGGATGTTTTTGAAACATTATTCGGTATTGACAGCGATCATGAAGGAACAATTGTTAAAATAGGAAATCGTGAAGCATTAATTGCAATGCCATATGGTGTTGAGGCAATTTGTCCGGTTAATCATCTTAAAAAAGAAGACGGAAGCATGCCTGCCGAAGATGAAAAAATCACAGTAAAAGTCATTGATTTTCACAAAGATGCTAAAAAAATAGTTGTTTCTCATTTAAGAACATATAAAGAAAGAAGTAAAACAACTAAAACAAAAGCAAACTATCAAAGTGATATTGAAAAAACAACTCTCGGAGATATAAGCAGCCTTTCTGAATTAAAAGATAAACTCAGTAGTGATTCTAAAAAAACAACAAAGAAAACTACAAAAAAAGCTGAGAAACCTAAAGTTGAGAAAGTTAAAAAAGAAGAGCCGAAAACTGAAGAGGTAAAAGAAAAAAAGACGAAAGCTGTTAAAGCGAAAGCTGATAAAGTAAACGACGAAGTTAAAGAAAAAACTAAAGCCAAAGCTAAAGAAAAGACAAAAGTTGAAGCTCAAGAAGATATTAAAGACGAAGTTAAAGAAAAACCGAAAAAGAAAGCAAGTTCAAAAAAGAAGAAAGAAGACGAGTCTGAAACAAAGGAAGATTAAAAAAGATAAAAAAATACGAATGAAAGATTTTTATCTTTCATTCGTTTTTTGTAATTTTACATTCAAATATTTTAAATTATAATCATGGAAAAAAAATATGATGTAATAAAAAAAGACAATCATACCGTCATTCAAGTTTTGGCAAAAAAACTTGATACCAGCATTGCTCCTTCTTTTAAGTCAGAATTAGTAATGATTGCCGGAAACGGTGAAAAAAATATGATTATTGATTTAAGTAATACAGAATATTGCGATTCATCGGGTTTAAGTTCTATTTTAGTTGCAAACAGATTATGTAAAAATGCTAAAGGACAATTTATTTTATCCGGATTACAAAATGCCGTTGAACGATTAATTACAATATCTCAATTGGATTCAGTTTTAGAAATTGAAGATAATTTGGAAAAAGCAGAAAATAAAATTAATGATATTAATTAATGTCTTTTAAAATTACGATTTTAGGCAGTAGTTCTGCTTTACCTTCATTTAAAAAATTCCCGTCCGCTCATGTTATAAATATACATGAGCGTTTTTTTTTAGTCGATTGCGGTGAAGGAACACAAATCCGTATCAGGCAATTCAAAATTAAAACGTCTAAAATCAATCATATTTTTATTACACATCTGCACGGGGATCATTTTTTCGGAATTTTCGGATTAATTTCTTCTTTTAATCTTCTGGGCAGAAAAAATGACTTACATATTTATTCTCCCGGAGATTTAGAAAAAATGGTTTATACCGTCCTAAAAAAAAATGATTTAAATTTTAAATTATTCTTTCACCGATTAAGTACTGATAAAAAGGAAACAGTTTATGAAAGTAAAAGCATTAAAATAAGCTGTTTCCCTTTAAACCACAGAATTGAAACCTACGGTTATTTATTTGAAGAAAAAAAGAAAGAAAAAAATATTCGGAAAGAAGCAATTCAGAAATATAATTTGACGATAAAGGATATCATTAAAATAAAAACCGGTGATGATCTTATTTTAGAAGACGGTAAAACATTATCAAACAAAAATTTAACGCTTCCCGAACAAAAAACCAGATCGTATGCTTATTGTTCCGATACGGCTTTTGAACCAAAAATTATTCCTTATATAAAAGGAGTAAATCTGTTATATCACGAAGCAACTTTCACGAAAGATTTAAAAGAAACAGCACAAATTACAAAACACTCAACCGCTTCCGATGCAGCAAAAATTGCATCAAAAGCAAAAGCTGAGAAACTTATTATCGGACACTTTTCATCAAGATACAAAGATGAAACAATAATTTTATCGGAAGCAAAAACCATTTTTACTGACACTCAAATTGCCGAAGACGGTGTAACTTTTACTATTCCGATACAACATATTAAAGAATAATTTATAATTTTACGTTTCAAATAATTAAAATCAATTTAAAATGAAAAAGATATTATTAAGTATTGCAGTACTTGCATTAACTGCAAATGTTTTTGCTCAAAATAAAACAGATAATGCCGAATTCAAAGCATACGAACCCGGCTTTTATCAAAACTTTATTTTGAAAGATGTCAGCCATGTTAATGAAAGCATGAAACCGAAAGAAGTACATAAACATTTTCAAATGGTTCAAACCGGATATGACATTCCGAACAAAGTAAATGATTACAAACGTGAATGGGCAAATCCTGTTATATCACAAGGAAATGCAGGTACATGCTGGTGCTATTCCACGATTTCTTTTTTGGAATCGGAAATTTATCGTCAAACTAAAAAGAAAGTTAAACTTTCCGAGATTTATACGGTTTATTGGGAATATGTTGAAAAAGCAAAAGAATACGTCCGAACAAGAGGAACAAGTAATTTCTCTGAAGGTTCAGAAGGTAATGCTGCAACTCGCGGATGGAAAAAATACGGAACAATGCCCTATTCTGCTTATACCGGCTTAATTAACGGCAGAAAATATCATTCACATGCTAAGATGTTTGAAGAAATGATGGGTTATTTAAAAGCCGTAAAAAAATCAAATGCTTGGAATGAAGATGAAGTTATTGCAACAATTAAAGCCATTATGAATTATCATATCGGAGAACCGCCGACAAGTTTTACTGTTGACGGGAAAAAATATACGCCTAAAACATATCTTAAAGATTACATAAAATTAAACCCTGATGATTATGTTGAAATTTTGTCATACAAACAAGAACCGTATTGGCAAAAAGTTGAATACAAAGTTCCGGATAACTGGTGGCACAGCAAAGAATATTATAACATTCCTTTGGAAGATTTCATGAGAGTTTTAAAAAATGCAATTAAAAACGGATACACAATGAGCATCGGCGGAGATGTTTCCGAAGCCGGTTTCTTAAGAAGCACACAAGCAGCCGTCATTCCGTCTTTTGATATTCCGTATCAATACATTGATGACAATGCCCGTCAATTCCGTTTTTCAAACAAAACGACAACTGACGATCACGGAATGCACCTTGTAGGATATACCGAAAGAAACGGAATGGATTGGTATCTTATAAAAGATTCAAGTTCGGGTTCCAGAAATAATGACCCGAATGCTCCGGAATTCGGATATTACTTTTTCAGAACTGATTTTGTAAAACTTAAAATGATGGGCTTTACCATTCATAAAGATGCCGTAAAAGATATTCTGAAAAAATTTAAATAAATTATTAAAAACCGCCGAGCATGTCTAAGAAGCAACAAATCAAGTCATTCCGAACTTGTTTCGGAATCTTAATTTATTAAATATCAACCTCTTTAAAGATACTGAAACAAGTTCAGTATGACAAGATATTACTTTTTAGACAGGCTTTTCTTTTTAAAAAAATGCTTTCCGTACTAATTCCGATATATAATTATGACATCAGGCAGTTTGTAAATGAACTTCGCCTGCAAGCTGTTGCAGAAAATATTGAATTTGAAATTCTTTTGGCAGACGATGCTTCCGATTTTAATTTCAGAAAAGTTAATAAGGAAACAGAGCGCTTAGGATATGTAAAATACATTCAATTAAAAGAAAATTTCGGTCGATCAAAAATCAGAAATTTTCTGGCAAAACAAGCAAAATACGATTATCTGCTTTTTGCCGATTGTGATATGGCAATTCTAAAAGAAGATTTCATTCATAAATATTTAATAAACATAAAAGACAATTCGGTAATTTGCGGAGGAATAACATATTCGGAAAAACCTCCTGAAAATTTTAACTTATATCTCAGATGGTATTACGGAATAAACAGAGAAAAATTATCTGCCGAAAAAAGAAACAAAAAACCTTACGTTTCCTTTATGTCAGGAAATTTCATTATTACCAAAAAAATTTTCAATCTGATTCAATTTGATGAAAATATAAGAGAATACGGTCATGAAGATACTTTATTCGGGATCGAAATGAATCGGAAAAATATTTCCGTCAAACATATTGACAATCAATTAATTCATTGCGGATTAGAAAATTTCGATAAATTCATTAAAAAAACAGAAACCGGAATTGACAGTTTGATTCAAATTTTGAGAAATTATTCATATCCGGAATTATTTGAAAATATCAAGCTATTAAAATTTTCAAAAAAAATGTTTCTTTTTAAACCGATAATTATTTTAACATTCAATATTTTTAAAAAAATAATTTTAAAAAATCTTAAAAACAAACATCC
>JANTGL010000173.1 GCA_024762915.1 Bacteroidales bacterium
AGCAGGGACGGTGAACTTGCTTTATCGGGGACTTATATTGATTTTCGTTACAATTCTACAACTGCATCTGCAGGAAGTATCGGTATGAGATTAGCATCCGACGGTAAAGTCGGCATAGGGACAACATCACCTTCTTATAGTCTTCAATTATCAGTAAACTCTGCTGCAAAACCAACATCAAGTGCTTGGACAATTTCTTCTGATATCAGATTAAAAGATGTAAAAGGAAAATATGAAAAAGGTTTAAAAGATATCTTATTATTAGAACCAATTGTTTTTAGGTATAAAAGGGATAATAAGATGGGCATAAAAGATACAGAAACAGATGCATACGGATTAATAGCTCAAGATGTTTCAAACGTTTTTCCTGAAGCTGTAAGTGAAAATGATAAAGGATTTTTAGGTCTTGATATGCATCCTATTTTTATTGCTGAAATTAATGCAATAAAAACACTTGATAATCATATAAAAACGCAAAATTTAAAAATAGAAAATCAACAAACACAAATAGAACAACAAAATTCAGAAATAGAACAACAAAATTTAAAAATAGAAAGTTTAGAAAAACAAATTCAAGTATTAAAACAATTAATTCAAAATAAATAACCCGTAGAGACGCTCCGGCTGGGCATCTCTTTAACACGGCAACGCCCTACGCTTCCTGAACATGTCGAAGAAGCGGGCCTCGGAAAAATTGCAAAGCACATCAAAAGTGCTTTGCAATTAAAAAGCAAATTGAAGGTATTTTTGCTTTAATTTAATAAGTTAAATCGAATGTCATACTGAACTTGTTTCAGTATCTTTAAAAACAAATAACTTGCAGAAATAAGTTGAGAATGTCATAAATTCCGATAAAAAATATCAAAAATTAAGCTGTTGCAGGAGTGCAAGAGTTTTGTGTAGTTTTTTTTCATAGATTTTCCCCGCCTGTTTCAGGCGGGGTTTTTACAGCACTATTCTAAAAACTGTATAAAGTTGTTTTTTAATCGGGTTTTTTTATGGTTTAATTCTGTCTGTAAACATAGTCATAAATTGGTTTAAAATGATTCTCCGGTTACGATAACAAGATTCTACGGCATAAGAATATTTTGAATTCCGTTTGCTCATTTAAAAAACCCTCAATTAATGAAGTTTTTCGTAAAAAAACACATCTTTTGTTTCTCAAGATTTCACTGTGTCAAGGTTCTGAAAATATCTTCTAAATTTTGCTCTTTTAGTTGCAGTGTCAGTAAGGTCAGTTTTTGATTGACGGCAAAACGAAAAATTTCAGGACGGATATCTTCTTCCGTATCACTTTCAAAAATAAAGGATTTTGGTTTCACTTTTCTGAAAGAAATATTTTCGGAAAGTTGATCAAATATCTTTTCGTTCAGTTCTTCTGCAAATTCCGTTAGAACGGATTGTTTTTTGCTTTCGGTGAGTTTGCTGATTTCCGTAACGGGTTTATCGGCAATAATTTGTCCGTTGTTAATAATAATAACACGGTCGCAAACGGCTTCAACTTCCTGCATAATATGGGTTGAAAGCATAACGGTTTTTTCTTTGCCTACAGTTTTTATCAGATTTCTTATTTCAATAATTTGATTGGGGTCAAGTCCCGTTGTCGGTTCATCCAGTATTAAAACATCCGGATTGTGAATTAAGGCGGCTGCAAGTCCGGTTCTTTGGCGAAATCCTTTCGATAAAGCACCGATTTTTTTATTTTGTTCACTTGACAGTCCCGTTTGTCGGATAATATCGACAACTTTATCTTTGTAATTTTCAACGGAATACAGTTTCGCAACAAAATTCAAATATTCTTTTACGAACATATCAAGATAAAGCGGATTGTGTTCCGGCAAATAACCGATTTGCTGTTTAATTTCTTTAATATTCGATTTTGTATTCAAATTATTAACAAAAACATCACCGCTGTTTTGAGAAATAAAACCGGTCATAATTTTCATCATGGTTGATTTTCCGGCACCGTTGGGACCCAAAAATCCGACAATTTCTCCTGTTTTTATGGTAAAACTTACAGCATCAAGTGCTTTTTGATTGCCGTATATTTTTGTAATATTTTCTGCTTTTAAAGACATTTTTTTCGGAATTTAAAATAAAATATGCTTAAACTTGATAATATAATATATTTGCAAATATAGAGTTAAAAGTTCATAAAGTTAAAAAGTTTTTGAACTTGCCGGACACATATAAGAATATAATAAACAAAAAATGTATATCGAAAATTATTTCAATTATAACAGAATTAAAACACAAAAAATTTCAATCGGAACGATTCCTCTAGGCGGAAATGAACCTGTCAGAATTCAGTCCATGACCAATACCGATACGTCGGATGTTGAAGCAACGGTTAAGCAAATTATTGAAATTGCGGATGCCGGTGCCGATTATGTTCGATTAACGGTTCAAACAACACGCGTTGCCGAAAAATTGAAAGATATAAAAGAGTCGTTAAAGAAAAAAGGATATGATGTTCCTTTAATTGCGGATATTCATTATAGTCCGAAAGCAGCGGAAGTTGCCGCAAAAATTATTGAAAAAGTTCGGATTAACCCCGGGAATTATGCCGATTTAAAACAATTTAAGCACATTGAATATACGGATAAAGAATATGCCGAAGAAGTCGAAAATTTGAAAACGAATTTTATTCCGCTTTTAAATATTTGCAAAGAATACAAAACGGCTATACGTATCGGCACCAATCACGGTTCTTTATCCGACAGAATTTTAAGCCGATACGGTGATACTCCGGAAGGCATGACTGAAGCAACCATGGAATTTTTACGCATTTGCAAAGCCGAAAATTTTAATGACATTGTCATTTCCATGAAAGCAAGCAATCCGCTGGTAATGATTTATGCCAATCGCTTTTTGGTTCAACAAATGCGAAAAGAAGGCATGAATTTTCCTTTGCATTTGGGTGTTACCGAAGCAGGAAATGAATTGGAAGGAAGAATAAAATCTGCTGCCGGTATCGGAACTTTATTGGCTGACGGCATTGGTGATACGATCAGAGTTTCTTTAACCGAAGCACCGGCAAAAGAAATTCCGGTTGCCGAAAAGATTGTTGAGAATTTCAATACCGAAAAGTTTAAAAATTTTATACCGCCTTTTGAAGTTAAAAATGTTTCGCATGAGTTTCTTGATTATGAAAAACGCAAATCTTCCGAAATATTAAATATCGGAGGCAATAATGTTCCGGTTGTTATTTCGGATATATCGGAAAAAAATAATGCTGAAGGAATAAGCGGAAGCGGTTTTGTTTTCAATGAAAAAGAAAACACATTTGAAAAAACGGATTTATCAGCTGATTATCTGTTTATTAACAATGAGAATTTTAAATATAATCTGCCTGCAGGAACCGGGATTATTTTCGGGAATAAAAATGACGGTTATAATTATTTGAAATATAGTGATTTAAAAGAAGATCATGTTTCGAAAACTCAGTTTGTTGAAATCGATGCGTTCGAACTTCAAAATATTGATTTCGATAAGTTGAAAAGATATTATAATTCAATTTTTATCTTGAATCTTACTAATTCTGTTTCAGCCATTCATTACGGAAGAGCATTTTTTATAAAAGCCGAAACATACGGTATTAAAAATCCGATAATTTTAAAACACACTTTTGAAACGATTAACGAATATGCCGTTTTAAAAGCATCAGCTGAAATCGGTGCTTTATTTATTGACGGTTTCGGCGACGGAATAATGATTTCCGGAAAACCGGAAGATATCCGAAAAGCAAATGAATTAAGTTTCGGAATTTTGCAGGCATGCCGAACACGAATTACAAAAACGGAATATATTTCGTGTCCGAGTTGCGGAAGAACGTTATTTAATTTGGAAGAAACAACGGCAAAAATAAAAGAGAAAACAGCTCATTTAAAGGGTGTTAAAATTGCAATTATGGGCTGTGTCGTTAACGGATTAGGCGAAATGGCCGATGCTGATTACGGCTATGTAGGAACCGGAACAGGAAAAGTTACCCTGTATAAAAACAAAGAAGTTATTCGCAGAAATGTTCCCGAAAAGGAAGCTCCGGATGTTTTACTGAACTTGATTGAACAATATTCTTAAATAATTTATAGTTTTTTTAATTAAATCAAATATCTTTGTCAGTCGATATTGAAAATTATTATACAGAAAATGTCAAATTTCGTTAATCTGTTTAAATATTTTGTAATTACACTTTTTCTCGTAAGTACCTTTTTTGTAAAAGATTCTTTTGCCGGTGAAATTGTATTAGACGGTATTTACAAAGGTGAGAATCTGTATGTTGAAAATCCGTATACAACTGCAGGTGTCGGTTTTTGTGTATCCGAAGTTTTGGTTAACGGCAATACGACTACGGATGAAATAAATTCTTCATTTTTTGAAATTGACTTAAGTATTTACAATTTCAGATACGGTGCTATTTTAAAAATTGTGATTAAGCATAAGGACGGATGCATTCCGCGAGTACTTAATCCGGAAGTATTAACACCGGAAAGTACTTTTATTATTAAATCAATCACTATTGACAAAGACGGTTTTTTAAATTGGACAAGTCAAAAAGAACACGGCAGATTACCTTTTATAGTAGAGCAATTTAAATGGAACAAATGGATTCGTATCGGTTCGGTAAAAGGGAAAGGAACTTCCGGTTTAAATCAATATCGTTACGGTATTAATTTCAATTCGGGTGTCAATAAATTCCGTATTAAACAAATCGGAAGCAATAAGAAAGCGCGTTATTCCCCTAGTGCAGAATATTTCAATAATGTACCCGAAATTACTTTTATTCCCGGAAACGGCGGAAAGACCTCTCAAAAATTATTTTTTTCCGGATTTACGCATTTTGAAATTTACGATTATTACGGAAAACTTATAAAAACCGGTGCAGACACTGAAGTTGACGTGAGTAGATTAAAAGCCGGGACTTATTTTCTGAATTACGATAATAAATCAGAAATGTTTATTAAAAAATAAACTGTTTTTCAAGCTGTTCCGGTTCGTTTTACATCATTTTCATATTTCATCCGGAATATCATGAAATATTCTTTATCTTTGTCCGTTAAATCTGAAATAAGAATATGGCAAAGGAAGACTATAAATATCTTACACATATAGATTCCCCGGAAGATCTGAAAAAGTATAAATACGAAGAATTAATTGCAATTTCAAAAGAACTCCGTCAGTACATCATTGATATTGTTTCTGATAATCCGGGACATTTTGCATCCAGTCTGGGTGTTGTGGAATTAACCGTGGCCTTGCATTATGTATTTAACGCACCATACGATAAACTGGTTTGGGATGTCGGGCATCAGGCATACGGACATAAAATTCTTACCGGAAGGCGTAATTCTTTTTGTACAAACAGACAACTCGGAGGTGTTTGCGGATTTCCTTCAATTTTTGAAAGTAAATATGATGCATTCGGTGTCGGACATTCTTCCACATCAATCTCAGCAGCTCTGGGAATGGCAGTTTCTGCTTGTTTGAGAGGTGAAGAAGACAGGCATGTGGTTGCCGTTATCGGTGACGGTGCCATGACCGGCGGTTTGGCTTTTGAAGGGATGAATAATGCCGGCGTTCAAAAATCAAATTTATTGGTTATTTTGAATGATAATAATATGTCGATTGACCCGAATGTGGGTGCTTTAAATCAGTATTTATTGGATATTACGACTTCTAAAACTTATAATAAAGTTAAAGATGAGGTTTGGAATAAACTGGGAAAGATTAAAAAATTAGGGCCTAATACAAGAACGTTTATTCAAAAAATTGAAGGCAGCATTAAATCGTTAATAATGCATCAAAGTAACATGTTTGAATCTATGAATATGCGTTATTTCGGACCTGTTAACGGACATGATGTTAATCAATTAGTAAAAATTTTGGAGGATTTAAAAGATATTAAAGGCCCGAAATTGCTTCATATTTTAACAAAAAAAGGAAAAGGTTTTGATGCTGCGGAAAAAGATCAAACAACATGGCATGCGCCCGGCAAATTTGATAAACAAACCGGAGAGC
>JANTGL010000174.1 GCA_024762915.1 Bacteroidales bacterium
TTTTTTAGCCGGATTATAGGGTGTTTTTGCTTTTATAGCAGTTTTGATAGTTAAACAACAGTAAATCAGAATAGATACAACAAAATTTATGTCATAGTGTGCCCCGTATTACTATACGGGGCATGACATGACCGGAACAACAAATCTACTATTTAGAATTATTCTAAATAACAAAAATTTGTTAATGTGTTTATATTAATAAAAAAAATCCGGAACTGATCAAAAAATCCGGTTGTTGGTTACAAGATGAAAAGTTATGCGCCGTCATTAGAATGCACCGCATTTTAATGGGACAACATGCGCGGTTTGAGCGTCTAAGAAATTATAATGACCGACAAAATATAAGCGAAGCGAGTAGTTTTCGTGTCAATGGTTTTAGAGCGTAGCGAAAAAAAATTGTCGAAGATGAAAAACCGAGCGAAGCGAGGTTTTGAAACCAAAAAGCAAAGTTTTACGTAGTAAAAATGTGTTCATGTAATGTTATGAAATAATTTTGTTTCCGTTTAATATCCACCGGATAGGAACAAAAAACGGCTTGCCGGATATTCCGTAAGCTACGTTTAGCAAAGCGATTTGAGCGCAACCCGCAAGGGTTTTGCTACGTAGTAGGAAAATGAGATTTAGAGCCGGAAGCGTAGCATGCCGCATTAACTTGAACTTGTGAAAGTATGCCGGATGCGTAGCATAGCGAAAGCAAACGGGCGTGCTGCGAGCTTGCGAGCATCGCCGTTTGCGTAGCAAAGGAATGAGATTTAGAACCGGATAGCCCTCATGCGGGCGTAGAAATATAAACCGAGCTTGCGAGGGTAGCCGGTTAACGTTGACTTTTATAATCCCAAGGCTTTAGTTACTTCGTGTTTTTCTTCAAAAACAGTTTGAGCAGAGCGATAGCAGCGGCAAGAATTAAGCCGGCTACGGCGTGAATACCGTTTAAATCAATTGCTTCCAACCAATCGATAATGCGCTGAATTGTGCCGGACGTGACCGGGTCCATCATGGTTTCAGCAGAGCCGGTTACGACAATAAAGATTAATGCAAAAATCAAAACAACGATAGGAATTTTTTTAATATACATAATACCGGATTTTAATTAATAAAGTACAAATATACAATTTACTTATTTATAATTAGTCTAAATAACAATTACTTCACTTATCCGGATTATTTCATCAATACCATTTTATTACTGATTTTATTATTAGCTTTGCAATACCGCAGAATATTTCTCCGGTACAATCTTATAAATATATGAGTTATGAATAAAAACGATTTAAAAAAGTCAAGCCGGATGCAATACTTAAAAAAAGTTTTCCGATCGTATGGTTATGAAATATTAAATTCATACGAAAAAATTAAACCGGACAAAGAATTATTAACAGCAATCTTAACCGGAATTGTTTTCGATGACATTTTTTACAAAGCAATTTTAAAAGATGCCGGGAATATTGCCGGATTTAAAAAATTATCATTTAACGTGCACTTCAAACTAAAAACACTCCGTATTACTATTGAAATTGAACCGGTTAAATTCCCCACAATGGATATCATAATGAACCCTGAAAGATTGTCCGATTATCGTATGAGCAACATAAAAAGACTATTGCCGGACATACATACAACACAAAACGAATTTGCCCGGATATGTAATATATCAACCGGCAGAATGTTCCGGATATTAAACGAAATTTTTCAGCCGGATTTGGTTTCGAAAGGATTTTATTTAATACAATTTTCCGAATTGTACAAAGCAAAAAAACAGCAAACATAGCCCTGCTTTGCCGGTTGCCGTAAAAAAAAGCAGCTTCCCCCTTCAAAACGGGGCTTGGCTGCTTTTTTTATGGCGTAGCGGCAAAGATTACAGGGCTTTTTTTCAAATTTATACCGGACCAATGCGACCCCATCCGCAAGCCGGATGTAAAATTATAAACATAGCCGGATGTAATTAACAGCAACTAATAAAATAATGATAACCGGCTAAGTGTGTTTTTTTATCAATGGGAACAATTGCAATTTAACCGGATAAAAAAAACATAATGCCGGATACAAAAAACCCGACCTAAAAAATTAAGCCGGATTTAATGATTTGCAAAAGTTCAGCCGGATAACGCTTATAATTGCAGCACTACCCGCAATTACTATCCTTTCTCCGGTTGGTTCAAAAGTACGACAAAAAAATCAAATAACCAAATTAAATTTTAAACCGGTTAATTAATTAGGCAACTGTAACAGTTTTAAATGCCGTATTTGATACAATAGTGCCGTCAGCTCTTAAAAATACCGAATAAACGTTAATTACATCGCCGGAAGACATTGGATCTACAAAATCAATAGAATTAGAAGCTCTGCTTCTATCTTCATTACTTGATTGAATAGCTATCTCTCCGGTTGACTCATTAACACCAACGACAAACGAAAGGTCAGAAGCAAGTTTAAAGCCGCTACCGCTGTCGTCAGTCCAAAAAACTTCGACCGTATGACTGCCATCGACAGCATTTAACGAATCAATATCGGTTTTTGCCATTTTACCGGATGCAATAACTAAATTAGCAGCCGGACTTGGCATTGCAGCATCAAAAAGCTCAATGTTTCTTTGAATGAACAAATTAAAACCTGACATTTTAACTGCAAAGCGATCATTTAACGGCTTGATAACACCGGATAAAATTGCCTTAGCAAAATCAACAGCATTTGAGAATTTTGTTCTTTGCGCTACTTGCGCAGTTGTGCGGGGGTTTGCAACAGAGAGGGGCTTAGCCTTCATGTATGCAATACCTTTCCAAGATGAGCCGACAATGTTAGCAACAGAACCGGAAAAACCACCGAGAATACCTTGTTTAATAACTCCCATAATTGAAATAAATTAAATGAATAAAATCCAAATTTAAACCGGTTTTTCGAACAAAACAAATTTTTAGTCGAAAAATTAAAAAAATTTATCCCGGATATAGAAAAAAAAGTCTGTTACTTTGATAATTAAATCAAGACTAAGCCGGATAAGTATAACAAACTGAATAAGAAATAAAATAAAATCCATACACAAAAATAGATATTATTTTTTCTTTCTGCGCCTTTTTATATAATTTTTTCCGGATGCCGTTATTACCCCGTTTATATTAACCTTAACCGGACCTATTGCGCCGGTAGGATTGTTTAAAACATTCCGCCGGATAGCGGTTTTATTTACGTGTTTTTTGCTCATACCTTTTTGTATTTGATTTATTTTTATGACCGACAATAACACCGGTTGCCTCGATCTCACCGGATATATTTTGAACTTCGTTTATAAAATTATACCGGAATAAATGCGTTACCGAACGATGTTTGTTTCCCGGTAACAAAATCGATATGCCTAACCGGTTAAATAGACGCCAATAATACTGGCGGTTGCGCATACCTAACATACTACAAAAATAAACCGGATTATTTGCCACCCACTCTGCAAATTTCCCCGGATTAATTAAACGGGGTTGACTGCCTTTTTTACCGGATATATAAATACTTCCGTCTTTCTTTATATGAGCCGGATTAATAGATAAAACTTCAGAAATTCGCAGCCCGAAAGATAATAAAAGATGAACCGCCACCCGATCGATTATAAAATTATTCGGATTTGATATAAACATTAAACCGGCTTTAACATATGGCGCAAAGTCGATGAATGCCGGCTGTGACAGTGTGGCAGTCTGTCCGCTCGGACTTGTAGCGGGCTTAGTAGAAAGTTTAACTATGTCGTTTTTTGCAAATTTTCTTTTTTTGTTTGTCATGGGTGTGGGGTTGTTAATTTGAAAAAAATAAATTAAAATAATGATACGATCGAATTTATATCATCTCTATCAATCTTTAAAATAAGCCTGAAATAATTGTCATCTTTCAAAAACTTTGCAACCTCCAAAGATGCATTAAAATTCTTTTTATCATCAAATAAAATACCTTCCGGCTGAAGCTTTAAAGTCATGCAATAATTTTCAAATGAAATAAAATCAATGTCCTTTTTTTTCTGCATGCAATATTGCAAAAAGTCAATAAATAATTCGAATAAAAACACCCGGCTACCGGGTTGGATTTCGTTGGATAATTCTTTCTTTGTCATTTGCTTGAATTTTAATAAATATATACTAAACTAAGGAAAATTTTTTGTTTCAAAAAATTTTTAAAATAAAAATACACGCAGCGCAGCTGCAACCTTACTTCTTTAAAGGGTTGCACCGAATAAGAAGCGAGCTGAATGACTACGGGGGGCGGGGAAAGCACCTGCCTTTGGCACGTGCTTATCTTGCGATGTGCTGCGACCAACCAACCCACCCCACCACCGCCACGGCATTGGCTATTTAATATAATATGTGTTATGATACCGGCTTAAGCAAGGACGCTGCGATTATATCCGGAATAAAAATTGAAATAACGGCAACTTGAAGCTTGCAAAGTGTGGAATGAATGAGCGCAGCAAACCGAGCGTATTATAGCGAGGGAATGCGTAGCGAATGAATGAACATTTTGCTTGCGGAACATGCCGGCATAAATGAAGTAACACGACCAATCAAAGAAGCGACAAAAAGCGGACGTTCCAATCCGGATAAACAAATTTACTGCATGTTGCGTTCATAACACCTATTATGTTAAATAGCTTTCCTTTGCCGTGGCGGTGGTGGGGTGGGTTTGCAGCTTGTTTGCGCCTGTTAATCAATACTTAATATATCAAAGAACTTTAATAAAATAAAAAAATTTAGCAATCAAAAAATAAATTCGTCTATTGCTTTTTTCTTCATCTTAGCATTATGGTAGTCCGGTCTTGTAATCATATCCAAAGTATTTGGTTTCAATTTATCTTCGTAATATCTGATAAGATGCTTTTTCTTCATGAATACATTTTTTAACTGTTCTAAACTTTTAAACAATTCCAAATCGTCCAAACGTAATTCACTGTACAAATTTTCAATTTTCTTTAAGAATATCTTATCACTTCGATTTGTTGTTATAGGGTTTATTATATCCCATTGAATGAACTCCGGATTTTCATCGCCGAAAAATATAAAATCTTTTTCCCTACTTATGTTTTTTTGTCCGGTTAATATTTTAAATCTGAAAAATTTATACAATAAAAGTTTGTATAATTGTAACAAGTCTTCTTCTATAAAAATATGTCGTATATCAAAAATAAATTCTTCTCCGGTATCTTTTACAATTAAACCGATATCGGATTTTTTAACACTTATTTCGAGCCTGAACACGTCTTTATTTACATTTAATTTGCTTTTTATCCATTGATCAGCAATCCAACTTTTGAATTTAACTTGCCTTAATTCTTTTGATTTATTATACAGATAAACATTAACCGGACTTCCCTTTCTTCCTATATTCAAATAATCATAATTTAATCTGTCTTTAGTCTCCCCCCACAATGAGAACTTACTTTTAGTCAATTTACGTACATTCCCGGATACAAAGTCTTTAATAAAATTTTCCGGATGCTTACCATTTGCAAAATAATTAAAGTCTTTACATAAATCGATCCTACTTATTTTTTCATCTTTTCCGCCGGTTTCGTATAAAATTATCCCGTATATTTCAATAAAACGTGCATCGTATAAGAGCCAATTATCAAATTTAATTATTATCAAATCTTCATTAATAACGCTTGAATAAGGTTTACTTGTTACCGTTGCAACCCTTTTACCTTGATAAAATAATTCATCTATATTTTTAAAAACAGATGTACCAAATGAAAGCCGGATAACTTTTATCTTATTAAATCTAAATTCTTTACTTTTTGCGCTTATCGATAACCAATCAATTAAAATACCGGTTGAAGGGAATTTTTTCATGTCATAGTGATTTTATGTGAATATTTTTTTTATCAATTACAAATTTATGATTTATTTACCGGATATGCATCGTTTTTTTGTTATCAATATTTATTCTAAATAAGCATTATTTTACATTTTTTTAGCCGGATTATAG
>JANTGL010000175.1 GCA_024762915.1 Bacteroidales bacterium
CTTGTCGGAATTCCTTCAATGGCTTTATCGCTTGTTAAATTACTTGTGGTTGCTTTTCCGAGCAAGATAAGTCCGCCCCATAATCCGCGAGCATTAATATCAACACCGGTTCCTTCGGCATTATCGGCTTCTGCCGTAAAAACAATCGGTTTTGAAGCTGTCCCGACGGCATTTATTTTCCCGCCTCTTGCAACAATTAAAGCACTGGCATTTTCTTCCTGTCCGGGTTTCCCTTTTATTAAGGTTCCGGCTTCAACGGTTAAGGTTTGTCCGTCATTTACAAAAACAAATCCGTTTAATATCCATACTTTATCAGACGTAAAGGTATAATCTCCGGTTCCTTCACCGTTATCCGTTACGGTAACATTTCCGTTTCCGTCATCTTCATAAGTTGTAGCATTCGGGTCTACAGGTTTATCTTTTTTACAAGATGTAAAAGTTATTGCGATTGAAGCAATAAGCAAAAAAGTCATTTTTAAAATTTTGTTTGTCATTTTTTTTAGTTTAATTAGTTAAAATGTTTTTTAGTCTTATTAATAAAATTTCTGCAAAGTTATTTTTGAAAAACAATAATCCGGTTAAGAAATGTTTAAGTAAATATTAACTGTTTGTAAGTTTTTTGTTAACGAATTGTTAAGTTCGGGCTATTATTAAAATCCTGTAAATAATTATTTTAATTTTGCTGAATATACATAAGAAGAACACACTATTAATATTATAAAAAACTGAATATCAAAGAGATGAATAATCCTTATAAAATATTAATTATTGACGACGAAAAAGATGTCAGGGAAATATTGAAGTTTAATATTTCAAATGCAGGTTATAAAGTTTATACCGCCAAAGACGGAATTGAAGGAATTGAACTTACTAAATCCAAAAAACCGCATTTGATCATTTTAGATGTTATGATGCCGAAACAAGACGGTTATAAAACCTGCTCTGAAATCAGAAAAATTCCCGGTCAACAAAAAACGATTATTGTTTTTTTATCTGCCAGAAGTGAAGATTACTCACAAATTACGGGATTTGAAGCAGGCGGCGATGACTATATTACAAAACCCGTAAATCCGAATGTTTTGCTGTCTAAAATTAAAACAATGCTGAAAAGACATCAAAGTACGGAATTAAAGAAAGATAAAATCATTAAAATAGGTTCTTATGAATTAGATAGTGACGAATATGCTGTTTATAAAAACGGAGATCAAATTATTTTACCGAAAAAACAATTTGAAATATTAAGATTATTATTTTCGCAACCGAATCATGTTTTTTCAAGAGAGGAAATTTTTGAAAAGATTTGGGGTGATGATGTGATTGTAGGTTCACGAACAATTGATGTTCACATCCGAAAAATAAGAGAAAAATCAGGTATTGAAAATATAAAAACCTTAAAAGGTATCGGTTATAAATTAGAACTGTAGAAATTGAAAAAGATTATTTTTAATACCTCTGACCCTCGCAAATTATCGGCTGTTATTTCAGCTTTTATAAGCATCTTCGTCTTTTTTCTATACCTGATAATTCAACTTCTGTTTGATGATATAAACTTTCATTGGTCGGCACTTCTGATAATTATTTTCGGCATTTTTATTTTTTCTTATTATATTTTTAAATTAATTCTTCAAAAATTTATTTACGAAAAAATTCGATTAATCTATAAAACCATCCGGAATTTAAAACTTCAAAAAGACGAAAAACCCGATATCAATCTAAACAATGATATTTTAAAAGAAGTTAAAGATGAAGTTGAGGAATGGGGTAAAGAACACAATCGGGAAATTGAAGATTTAAAAGATCGAGAAACTTTCAGACGAGAATATATCGGAAACATTTCACATGAGTTAAAAAATCCTATTTTTAATATTCAAGGATATATTTATTCTTTAATGCACGGTGCTTCGAAAAATCCGGATTTATTGAAAAAATATTTAAAACGAACCGATAAAAATATTGACAGAATAATAACCATTCTTGAAGATTTGGATACGATTTCCGAACTTGAAATTACTGATTTGAAACCCAATTTTAAAGAATTTGATATTTTGGAACTCACCCAAGAGGTTATTGATTTATTCATAGATAAAGCTGCAAAAAAAAATATCAAACTATTTTTTCGCGAAAAATATACGAATCCAATCCAAGTGATCGGTGATAAAAACCGAATTAAACAAGTAATCATAAATCTTATTGACAATGCCGTAAAATACAGTCATAAAAACAACAGAGTAAAAATCAGTTTTTTCGATATGGATAAAAATTACCTTATTGAAATAACCGATGAAGGACCCGGTATTGCCGAAAATGATTTACCGCGACTCTTCGAACGTTTTTACAGAACCGATAAAGCACGTTCAAGAGAAAAAGGCGGCAGCGGTTTAGGGCTTGCCATTGTCAAACACATTATCGAAGCTCATAATCAGACAATTAACGTACGAAGTACAGTCGGTGTAGGAACGTCCTTTGCTTTTACCGTAAAAAAAGCATAATCTGCTTCTATTTCTTGTTTATATGTTTCAGATAATTAAAAATTCATTATCTTTGTATTTCACTTTAAATTTCACTTTCAATAATGAAAAAACCTTTTTTTGTACTTTTTACAATCGCAGTATTATTTTTGGGAAGTTGCAGTATAACACAAGAATACCATTTTAATAAAGACCTTTCGGGAACCTACAGTTTTGATATAAAAATGGCTGATTTAATTAATATGATGCAATCCATGGATACTTCCGGAAATATGATGTCTTCGATGGATACACTTGACCGTTCTTTTACGGAAATCGAAATTAAATATAAAGAAGCGGGAGCAAAAAATGTTAAAGTAGGATGGAAAGATGATAAAACCACCATTCATATTAATTTCGATTTTGCAAATATTGAGGATTTGAATTCTGTTCTGGAAAATTCAAGTACGGAATCCGGTATGAATTTCATGAACAATAATTCAAAAACTCCCGGTAAAATTACTCATAAAGGAAAACGGTCACTTTCTTTTGATTTTCCTGAAATAAATAACGACAGCACTTCTATGAAAGGGATGGAATCAATGAAAGATTATATCACTGTTGAAACTATTTTTTCTTTTGATCGAAGAATTAAGAGTATCAATAATAAAAATGCAGTGATCAGTGATGATAAAAAAAGTTTTAAATTTTCCGGAAAATTAGATAAACTGTTAAACAAAGATTTTACTCTTGATACTGACGTTAAATTAAAATTCAAATAATTATTTATTTAAAATATTGATTATGAAAACATTACATTTAATTTCAATTCTTTCATTATTTATAATTTTTTCAACAAGTTGCGGAAACAATAACGAAAATTCATCTGAAAAAATCGCCGAAAAAATTATTGAAAATGCAACGGGCAATAAAGTTGACCTTGATGTTAACAAAAACGGAGATAAAGGAAGTATAACAATAAAAGGTGATAAGGGAGAAGAAATGACAATTTCCTCTAACGGAAATGAAATTCCCGATAATTTTCCTTCAGATATTTATCTTGTTGAAGGTGAAATAGCTTCTGTCGGAACGATTAACAGCGGAGAGGGTGATATTATCACAATTGTGATTAATGTTAAAGATGAATCTGAAGAAATTTCAAAAAGAATTCTTAAAGAAATGAAAGCAAACGGATGGAAAAATGAAATGAATATGACAACCGGCGAGGGCGGAATGCAAATGTATTCAAAAGATGATAACAGTCTTACGGTGACGATGGGAAAAGATAATGATAAAACACAAGTCAGTTATATGGCTACTGTTTCAAAAAAATAAGGTATTTTACGAACCTTTTTAAATATTTATCGTATATCAGAAAAAAAATAAAAGATGATTAAACATATTGTATTTGTAAAAATAAAAAGCGCATCGGAAGAAGAAAAAAAAGCTAATTTAACAACGCTTAAAGAAACATTAGACAATTTAGCTCCTAATATTCCCGACGTAAAAAATCCTCAATCAGGATTTAATATAACAGATTCTGACAGAGCTTCAGATTTTGTAATCATGGGTGATTTTGAAACAAAGGATGCATTGGATAAATTTTACAATGCTCCGGAGTATAAACAAGTATTAGATTTTATCAGCAGCATTAAAGGTCGAACCACTATTATTGACTTTGAATATTAAATTATATGTTTTATAAAAGAATACGGATGTAAACAAAATCCGTATTCTTTTTTGACATAAACAACATTATTGGTTTTGCGTAAACCAAATAATTGCACCGATAATTGCTGCTCCGGCAAGAACCGCTAACGTTATCTTTATCCAACTCCATGGTCTTTCTCCCTGAACTTCTCCGGTTCTGGCATTAATCATAAAACGATAGATTTTTTCTTTGTATTTGTATGCACTCAACCATATGGGCAATAGTATATGTTTAAATGTTGTTGACATATAGTTTGTATTCATTGAAGAAATACGTTGATGATCCCCGCCGATATCTCTGTGAATATCTTGCCTGATTACGGGTTCCATTTTCCCTTTTGCCAATGTAAAACCGTTTTCCAAACTTACTTGATAAGTTTCTGATTTAAACCCGCTTAAATATTTTGTATCATAGGGAACCAAATTTTGTAAATCCCAAGGTTCCAACCGGTCGACATATTTTCTCGGTAAAGTATCGCTTGCCGGGACCATCACATCATCAAATACTCTTGATACTCTTCCGCTTACCGATGTCCATCGAGTTTTCGTTACGGTTCTTGATTTTTGTTGCCCGTCTTCGTAATAAGTTTCGGTTGTTTGATAATCATCACCGCGTTGTCCGGAATAACTTGTTCGCGTGTCAGAATCATAGGTCCAATAGGGCGTATAAATTCCGGCAAGGTCTTCGGTTTGTCGAGCTTGCGATTTTAATTTATTCGGGGCAAACCAAAGTTTCTTCAGCCATTTCTTATACAATTCATGCCCTTGCTTTTTATCAACTTTAAAAGATAACATTGCTTTCGGAGCAATAATACTTGAAGTATGCGCTTCTTTTGAAACTAAAGGACTTCCGCAAAAATCGCATTCCGAAGATACAATATTGGGATCAAAAGTTGTTTCTGCTCCGCAAGAATCACATTTAACGGTTGTAATTTCAATTTTCGGAGCAATATCTGCTTGATTATTAATATAACTTTTAAAATCAAGTTCTTGAACAGCTTGAATTTTTGCTTCTTCATCAATTTCAATTTCATTTAATGCACCGCAAAATTCACATTTTAAGCTGTCGGTTCCGGGAGCAAAAGTTAATTTTGCTCCGCAATTTTTACAAGTGATTTCATTTTGTCTGCTTTCACTGACTTTTTTTTCTTCCATAATAAATATAAATATCAAGTATTAATATACTGTAATTATTTAAATTAAAAAGCATCTGATTTAACAGATGCTCAAAATTTTTACATAGGAGGAGGCGGTGGCGGAGGTGTAGCTCCGAATAATCCGGCAACTTCAGGCACTTCACCTGCGGCTAGCCAACCGGACATGCCTTGTTTCCATACAAAAGTTTCTTTTGTTAATTGTCCCTGAGAAATCATTTGTTTTAATACTTCTGAATTAAATGGTCCTTGTTGTTGTCCGTTTATCGAAACAAAATATTGAATAATCGGCGGAGGGGGCGGTGCATTTTGCGGAGTTTTCTGTTGTTGTTGATTTTGCATCATTTGATTTTGATTCATCATTTGTTGCATCATTGCCATTCCCATCATACCTTCCATACCGCCGCCCGCTCCGGGATTATTGGCAGCTCCTTCCATGGCATCGGCAGCTTTCATTTGTGAATATTTATTCATATCTCCCAACATATTCATTCCGGTACCTTCATCTAATTTTTCTTGTAATTTTTCGGGAAGACTTATGCTGGAAACTAAGAACTTCGTAATTTCAAGTCCGTATTCTTTAAATTCTTCACCGAGTTT
>JANTGL010000176.1 GCA_024762915.1 Bacteroidales bacterium
CCATTTTCGGAAATTGTTTTAATAACTCCGCCGATATGATTTAATTGTTCGTATATTTTAAAATCAACACCCGCTTTCTTGAGAAAATATGCGATTGTTAATCCGGTTATACCGCTTCCGATAAGTGCAATTTTTTTTTTCATTCTATAAAGATTTTGAAAATTGTTTTTTTGAATTTTTAAGTAAAGGGTCAAATGAAGAGGCAATATTTCTTAAAAAAAACATACCCTGATGCGTTATCGAAATTTCCCTTTCAGAAATCTCAAGCAGTCCTTCTTTTTCAAATTCTTTTAATGTATTAATATCAAGCCCGGTTATCTTTAAAATTTCTTCATAGCTGATATTAAATTTTTTTTCAATCACATCAAAAGAAATAAAACGATTTGCCATTATTTCTGTAATAATCTTCCCGATAAGTGTTTCATTTTCATTTAAAAAATACGCTTTTTCAAAAGGAAATATTCCTTTTTCGATATGTTCACGATAGCTGTTAATATCCTTTGTGTTTTGCAAATAACCGGAACTTAACTGACTGATACCGCTCACACCCATAGCATATACTTGCCCGGTTGTTTCTCGTGTGCAATATCCTTGAAAATTACGACTTAATGATTTGTTATTCAATGCACTGTTTAATTCATCATTCGGTTTTGCAAAATGATCTAAACCGATTGAAACATAAGCGCTTTCAGTTAAAAGATTATAAGCTGCTTCAAACATCGCAGTTTTATACTCGGCATTCGGTAAATGGAATTGCTCCAATAGTTTTTGATGCGGTTTTACCCACGGAACATGGGCATAAGAAAACAGAGCCAATCTGTCCGGAGAAACAGTTATCGCCTTTTCAATCGTTTGACGAAAACTTTCCGGTGTTTGTCCCGGCAAACCGTAAACAAAATCTAAATTTACGGAAACATTTTTTTTATGCAGAAAATGAACAATTTCTTCTACAGGCAAATTAGGTAAAGCTCTGTTCACATAGTTCAAAACGGTTTTATCAAAATCCTGAATACCGATACTCAGTCTGTTAAATCCCAAGTTTACAAGTTCTTCCAAATAATCAAAACTTAAATGTGCCGGATGACACTCCATGGCAATTTCGGCATCTTCAATAAAATTAAAATGATCCCGAAAAATGTGCATAATTTCTTTAATACTCTTAATATCCAAATAATCCGGTGTGCCGCCTCCCCAGTGAATTTGTGAAATTTTTCTGTCTTTCGACAAACTATTTTTATACAAAAGAATCTCTTTTTTAAGTATTTCAACATAGGATAAAATTGAATTTCGATCTTTTGTTATATGCGTGTTGCATCCGCAATAGTAACAAAGTTGGGAGCAAAACGGAATATGCAAATAAAAAGATATATTTTGCGGTTCCTCATCATTTGATTTTTCGATAAGATTAACAGCTTGCCGATAATCAAATTCTTCATTGAAATAATTTGCCGGCGGATAACTGGTATATCGCGGAACGGGAATATTATATTTTTCTAATAATTGTTTATTAATCAACATCTTTTTCAGTATTAAATTTAAATAAAATCGGAAAAAACACAAAAATTAGAACGGTCATGATTAGTTCAAAGATAAATAATCCGTGATAATCAAATTGATGTGCCAATTTGCCGCTTAAAACAGCCAAAAATAAGCTCCCAAAATGCGTAAAAACAATTTGTATCGTAAAATCCGTCCCTTCCCTTCCTTTTCTGACATTATCCATGGCAACAGTATAAACGGCAACCGAATGAGCTCCGTAAACACTCCAAATCAACAAAAGTGCAAGGATAATTAAAAATGTTGAAGGGATACTATAACTGATAATTACGAAATAACTTGTTACTAAAATGCCGAAAGCCAAAAAAATTTGAACGGCTTTTTTCCTGCCTGTTTTTTTCATTATCCAACCGGCTGCAAGAGCCGACAAAAATCCGGCAGATGCTCCGTATATTCCCGAATAAATACCGATTTGTGTGATGTTATAGCCCAAATCAGCCAGCCACGGTTTTACCATTGTTAATATGCCTATAATTCCGGAATAAAAAAAGAACAGCAAAATAAGATGTTTATAAATTCCTTTTTGGATAAAGAATAAATACAAGTCTTTCACCGATATTTTTTGATTTTTATCTGATTTTTTAATAATCTCTTTTTTATGAAATAATAACGGAACAACAGCAATTAATACAAATCCTGCTAATCCGATCATTAAAAATTGCCATCCGTAAAATGAATAGATAACCAGCAAAACACCGCTGCCGATAACCGTTCCCAGAAAACTGCCGCCCGATTGCATCGAATTACCGAGACTTCGATCTTCTTTCTTTAAAATTAATATTGCATAGGCATCCGTTGCAATATCTTGCGTAGCCGAAGCCGTAAAAGCAAAAACCAATAATATAATAATCAAATTGAAATCAACTTGTAAATCTAAAAATCCGATTGCTAAAATAAAAACGGCATAAATTAATTCCGAAGAAAAAATCCATTTCTTAAAATCTGCTGATTTTTCGGAAGAACCGTCAACAAGCGGTGCCCACAAGAATTTTAAAATCCAGGGCAATTTTACCAATTGCAACAATCCGATAGAAGTTAATGAATAATGTTCTTGTCTCATAATTACGGGCATCACCGTAGAAAAAAAAGTCATCGGCACCGCTTGAGCAATATACAAACTGAATAAAGTAAAAAAGTTATATGCTTTTTTTTCTTTCATAGAATATAAAAAAAGGATGGAGCTGTCTAAAAAGTCCGGTTAGTCATGCTGAACTTGTTTCAGCATCTTTCTAAATCATTGAAATTTTGTTTGTTGAGATTCTGAACCCGAAAGCTCAACGAAGTTAAACAAGTTCAGAATGACACCACTGTTGACTTTTCAGACAGTCTCAAATAAAAATTTTAAAAATATATTTTCAAAAAAGCATTCAACTGCAACGGATTTCCGAGTTGAACATAGGAATTTCCCAAAGCTTCAAAATAATAGGAATTATAATTTGTATTCGATAAATTTTTTCCGAAAACGCCGAATTGAATATGTTTGCTTGTATTAATACTGATATTCGCATTCAGCAAACCGTATGAGCTTTGATAAGCGGTGTTTGCATCATTCCAATAAAACTTTCCTACATACTGATAATCGGCAGTTAACATAAGTGATTTTAAAAATGTTCCCGATAAGGGTAATTGATAACTGAAACCGATATTCCCCGTATATTGAGGAATATAAGGAATATTATTCCCGCTGTAATCGGTATTTTCATCTTTCACGTAATCTAAATAACGGACATCATTATAGCCGATATTTAACCAAGTTTGCAAATGATTTCCCGGCAGAACTTTAATTTCTGCTTCAATTCCTTTACTTATTGAATGTCCCGCATTTTTCAACATAGCCCCTTGTCCGCTGGGAACCGGTTGATAGACTTGTTGATCTTTCCAATCAATATAAAATACATCTGCATTGGTAATGAGTTTACCGTTCATAAATCTTGATTTTACGCCAAATTCATAATTATAACTGTATTCGGGATTAAAACTGATATCTTCATCTCTTTCAAAAGTAGAATTGAAACCGCCTGCTTTATAACCTTTTGCAATACTGACATAAGTGTTTATATCATCATTGATTTTATAGGATAAAGTAACTTTCGGCAAAATTTGAAAATACGTATTAAATGTATCGGCATTCTGAACATTTGTCAAATTATCGTTTAAATCGCGATCGTAAGCGTAAATTAAATTATCCTTTTCATAATCGGCTCGAATTCCGCCGGATAATGTGAAATTATAAAACGGAATACTGACTTGGCCGTATGCCGCAGCACCCTGTGTCGGTTGATTATAGTTTTTATATTTTACCATTGAACCGGGCAAATGATAGGCTGTAACGGCATCTTCACCGTAATAAACATCCACATTTTTGTCTTTTAATTGCTTGAAACCGAATAAACCGGCAATCCAATTAATTTTTGAGGTTTTTAATGATTTTACGGTCAATTCTTCAACAAAAGTTTGATGCTTTCTGGTTTGATTAATAAAAAATAAATCCTTAGGCGTAAAATCTTGATCAATACGTTGTGTGTCAGCTAAGAACTGAAAACTTGAAGCACTGTTTAACTCGAATTTTTCGGTTTTATAATTAATATTTAAACCCGAAGACAGCAATTCTCGGTGGTAAGTACTCAATTGATTATAATTTACATCGGAAGCCGTTTGATTTGTTGTGTCATAAACAGCATAAGGATATCCGTTTTCAAGGTTTTTTTCATAGTTTACGTTTACATTAATTTTCAATTGCGAAGTCGGAGCATATTGAAATTTCATTCTGCCGGAATAAGTATTATACGAATCTGCCGAATTATTTAAAAATGTATTTGTAAAAAAGCCTTCAGAATGTGCATATGCACCGTCTATCATCAAAATCATCTTCTTTGAAAGCGGTTGATTATAATGTAACACCGATTTAATACGATTGTAATTTCCGTAATCCGCTCTTAGGGAAAACTCCTGTTTATCAATTGGTTGAGAAGAATACATTGAAATCAGTCCGCCCATTGTATTTCTTCCGTATAAGGTTCCTTGAGGTCCTCTTAGAACTTCTGCCTTACTTAAATCATAAAGTTCAAAATTGAATGATCCGAGTTCAAAATACGGGATATTATCAACATATAAACCCACTGATTGTGAATTAATACGCGAACCGATACCTCGAATATAAATCGGACTGGTTAAACGAGAACCGTGTTCCGGAATAAATAAATTAGGTATTCTTGCATTTAATTCTTCAATACTGTTGATACGCATTGTCTCCATTGTATTTTTATTCAAAACTGAAGCCGAAATCGGTGATTGATGTTCCGATAAATTTATTTTTGTAGCTTTTATAATTATTTCATCAATTGATTGTGTTTTGAGGGTATCATTTTGTGCATTCATTCCCGTTAAGGAAAATACGATAATAATGGCTGTTATAATGCTGTTTATAAATTTCATTTTATATGTTTCTAATCATTAAAAAAATAAATTAATTGTATCACATTAACAGAACAGTCTAATGCATAAATTTTTAGGAATAAGATTTAAGTCTCATTTCAGAAAATACACACATATTCTCCGGAGCTTTCCGAAAAGCAACATTTTATCATACTGAATTTATTTCAGTATCTTGTATAAAAGTTGATATTTAACGGATTAAGATTCTGAACCCGAAGGAACAATAAAGTTAAACAAGTTCAGAATGACTTGACCTGCTGTTTTTAGACAAGCATAAAAATAAACAGTCCGTAACTCAAAATAAATGTGATAAAAAAGGAAATCATTAACAATAAGGAGGAGCTCTTGTTCCCGAAGATTTTAAATTCAAACTTTCATGAAGTAAAACAGTATGCTTTAGGGAAGTATTAATTTTACAAGCAAATGTTTTTATTCTTGTACTGTTCGTTAAAAAGAATGATAAATCCGGGCTTGAATGAAAATCTTTTGTTTTTACTTTCCCGTCTTTAACTTTTTGTGAAGAACCGGTTTTACTGAAAGGTGTGTGTGTTGCATATAAATCGACTTTATAAATTACTTTCAAATGCATCTCAATGAGATCGCTGACGGTAAATATAAAAAATACGAATAAAAGAAACTTATTCAATATTTTACGCAACTTATGTAATCGACTTAAATTCAATTTAATCTTTTATTTTCTTTTTAAACCAACCTTTTTTAACACGTTCTTCTTGCTCAATTGTTTCATGTATTCCCCAGATAAATATAAAACCGAATGCCGACATTGCCGATGACAGAATTAAATTATCAAAAAGTAATGAAACAATAAGTCCTGCAATTCCGACAAACAAAAAAACAATCCAAAATTTCTTAGTAAAATGATATTCACC
>JANTGL010000177.1 GCA_024762915.1 Bacteroidales bacterium
ACATATCGCTATGATATAGCAGCTTATATTCAAAATATTTTTGACGGAACTACTGAAAATAACGGAATCAATTTATATCCTGCTTCTGACGGAAATAATATTTCAAGAAGCATTATTACTACCGGGAATAATTCAAATCCCATGAAATTAGTAATTACTTATACAAAAGTATTAAATTAATAAAACACGCTGACTAAATGTGCGGAATTGTAGGCTATATCGGAGATAAAGATGCTTATCCGATATTAATAAACGGGTTAAAAAGACTTGAATACAGAGGGTATGATTCTGCCGGTATTGCAATTATCGGTGAGAAAACTAAAATATTCAAAAAGAAAGGAAAAGTAAATGATTTGGACATGTTGGTTAAGGATAATGACATGTCGGGTCATATCGGTATCGGTCATACGCGGTGGGCAACTCACGGAGAACCTAACGATACAAATGCGCATCCTCACACTTCTGAAAACGGAAAATTTACGGTTATTCATAACGGAATAATTGAAAACTATGCTCGTTTGAAAGATCGTTTGGAAGTCAGAGGTTATACTTTTAAAAGCAATACGGACACTGAGGTTTTAGCAAACCTTATAGAATACATTTATATTAAAGCTAAGGGAGAAATTGATGCCGAACAATCCATTCGCTTAGCCCTTTCCAAAGTGATAGGAGCATACGGTATTGTAGTAATTGCACAAGATGAACCGGACAAACTTATTGCTGCCAGAAAAGGAAGTCCGTTAGTTATAGGAATCGGCGAAGGTGAATATTTTATTGCTTCAGATGCTACTCCCATTATTGAATACACCGACAGTGTTATTTATCTTAATAACGATAATGTTGCCGTTATTAAAAAAGATCAATTAACTCTGAAAACTATTGAGAACGATAAATTAGAACCCAGTATCCAAAAATTAACGATGGATATCGGTTCAATCGAAAAAAACGGCTACAAACATTTTATGCTCAAAGAAATTTTTGAGCAACCGCGCTCTATTTTAGATACATTCAGAGGAAGAGTTGCGGCTGATTTGTCCGAAATAAGATTGGGAGGATTGCATAACTCAATGCCTCAACTTACAAATGCAAAGAGAATACTTATCATCGCTTGCGGAACCTCATGGCATGCAGGGTTAGTCGGAGAATATCTTATTGAAACCTTTGCTCGAATTCCCGTTGAAGTTGAATACGGTTCTGAATTCAGATACAGAAAACCGATTATTTATAAAGATGATGTGGTTTTAGCCATTAGTCAAAGCGGTGAAACTGCCGACACTCTCGCTGCAATTAACCTTGCAAAAGAAGCAGGGGCAACCGTTCTGGGAATTTGTAATGTCGTGGGTGCCAGTATTCCGCGTGAAACCGATGCCGGTGTTTATACCCATGCCGGTCCCGAAATCGGTGTTGCTTCTACAAAAGCATTTACGGCTCAAGTTACGGTATTAACAATGATTGCATTTATTCTGGGAAAAGAAAAAGGATTTATTAAAGATCTTGATTATAAAAATCTGATAAAATGCCTGGTTAATGTTCCTGATAAAATTAAAGAAATTTTAGAGCTTGACAATGAGATAAAAGAAATTGCAAAACTCTATCAGAATGCAACAAATTTTCTGTACCTCGGACGAGGTTATCTGTTTCCGGTTGCTCTGGAAGGAGCTTTAAAACTTAAAGAAATTTCATACATTCATGCCGAAGGATATCCTGCTGCAGAAATGAAACACGGCCCTATTGCATTGATTGACAAAAAGATGCCTGTTGTTATTATTGCTACCAAAGATAAATCTTACGATAAAATAGTCAGTAACATTCAAGAAGTTAAAGCACGAAACGGAATCGTCATTGCCGTTGTTACAAAAGGAGACTCAATCATAAAGAAAATGGCTGACCATGTTTTGGAAGTTCCTGAAACCAATGAAGCGTTAGCTCCTTTGCTTACGGTTATTCCTTTGCAACTTCTGTCGTATCATATTGCAGTTCTTCGCGGTTGTAATGTTGATCAACCTCGTAATTTGGCAAAATCGGTAACTGTTGAATAAATAGTATTCAATATATTAAGTATTAAAGTCTCGTTAAAATACGGGACTTTTTTATTTTTTCCTAAAAATACTATCTTTGAAACATAAAAACACTTGATAAAAATCATATTCAGATAATTATATAAATACAACTTTTGGAGAAAATTTTAAGATATGTCAGAAGATAAATTATTTAACGATTTTCCGCCCGTTTCAACCGAACAATGGGAGGCAAAAATAAAACAAGATTTAAAAGGTGCCGATTATGAAAAAAAATTGATTACCGATACCCTCGACGGTATTCAAATAAAGCCTTATTATCGTTCTGAAGATCTTACAAATCTTGAATATTTACAACATCTTCCCGGCGATTTCCCCTTTGTCAGAAGTCCTAAAACCGAAGATAATAACTTCGATATCCGTCAAGATATTTTTGTTGAAAACGTTTCCGATACAAACAAAAAAATTAAAGATGCAATCGATAAAGGTGCAAATTCAATCGGATTTTTCATTTGTCATAAAGAAAATATGACCGAAAATGAATTTAACACACTTATCTCCGGTATTAATCCGGAACATAAAACGCTCAACTTTATTTCCGGAAAAATAACACCCCTTATTCTTAAATTTTTTATCAATACTATTAAAAAGAACGCATTTAATCCGGAAAAAATAAAAGCAACTTTCAGTTACGACCCTTTCGGACATAAAACAATTACCGGAAATTGTTACAATAAAGGCAAAATCAACAAAGATTTTGAAGAATTAAAAGAAATTTCCGAAATTATTTCAGAAAAATATCCGCAAATCAAATTTATAAATATCAACGGAATATTTTTCGCAAATGCCGGAGCAACCGTTGTTCAAGAACTTGCTTTTGCATTGGCATCGGCTAACGAAACATTGTCAGAAGCAGAAAAAGCCGGGATCAATCCCGAAACCTTAATTCCGAAAATGATGTTTACATTCGGTGTCGGTTCAAATTATTTTATTGAAATCGCAAAAATCAGAGCGGCACGGTTGCTTTGGGCTGAAATTGCAAAAACCCGGTCACCCGAAATCAAAGATAAAGCTGCAATGTTTATCAATTCCGTTACTTCCGGCGTAAATAAAACGGCCTACGATGCTTATGTTAATCAATTGCGAATTACAACCGAAGCCATGTCGGCAGTTATCGGCGGAACCGATTGCCTTACCGTAAATCCTTTCGATATTCCGTACAAAAAACCGGACGACTTTTCTGAACGCATCGCTCGAAATATTGGGATTATTTTAAAAGAAGAAGCACATTTTGATAAATCAATCGATCCGGCAGCAGGTTCATATTATATCGAAAACTTAACAAACGAAATCGCAGAAAAAACGTGGAAATTATTTTTACAAATTGAAGAAATCGGAGGTTATCATAATGCTTTAAAACAAGGTTTCATTCAAGATAAAATCAAAGAAACCGTTCAAAAAAGGGAGTTAAACATTGCAACTCGCAAAGAAGTTTTGCTGGGAACAAATCAATATCCGAACTTTAATGAAACTGTTAAAAAAAATATTGACCCGAATGTTTACAATTGGAAACTTCCGGAAAATAAAAATACGGATACCGAAGCAATCAAATTTTGGCGAGCAGGAAAAACTTTTGAAGAATTACGATTGGCTGTCGAAAAATCCGGTATACGCCCCAAAGTTTTCTTGCTGACTTACGGAAATCTTGCCATGCGAAAAGCCAGAGCAACATTTTCAACCAACTTTTTTACTTGTGCCGGTTATGAAATTATTGATAATCCCGGCTTTGAAAATATCGAAGAAGGCATAAAAGCCGCAATAAATGCAAAAGCAGATATTGTTACAGTTTGCGGAAGCGATGACGATTATCCCGAAATTGTTCCCGAAATTTATAATTCTCTTAACGGAAAAGCAATTACCGTTGTTGCCGGATATCCGAAAAACAGTATCGAAGAGCTGAAATCAAAAGGCATCGAACATTTTATTCACGTAAAATCTAATGTTTTAGAAACTTTACAAAATTTCAATAAAATTTTACTTTAAAATTTTTACTTTCAACTTTCAACTAAAAAATATGCGACCCGACTTCAAAAATATAAATTTCAAAACTGTCTATAAAAGCAGTAATCCTGAAAAAAATAAAGGCAAAAAATTCATCACTCCCGAACAAATAGATTTGGATGCTTTCTATACCGAAGATGATTTAAAAGGTATGGAACACCTTGAATATGCTGCGGGTTTGCCTCCCTTTTTACGAGGTCCATATTCTACCATGTATGTAATGCGACCTTGGACAATCAGGCAATATGCAGGTTTTTCAACCGCCGAAGAATCCAATGCATTTTATCGCAGAAATCTCGCAGCCGGACAAAAAGGTCTTTCCGTAGCATTCGATTTGGCCACGCATCGCGGCTACGATTCCGACCATGAACGTGTCGTAGGCGATGTAGGTAAAGCAGGAGTTGCTATTGACAGTATTTTGGATATGAAGATTTTATTCGATCAAATTCCGCTGAATAAAATGTCGGTTTCAATGACCATGAACGGTGCCGTTTTACCCGTATTGGCATTTTACATCGTTGCGGGATTGGAACAAGGTGCAAAACTCGAAGAACTTTCGGGAACCATCCAAAACGATATCCTGAAAGAATTTATGGTGCGAAACACCTACATCTATCCGCCGGCACCTTCGATGCGAATTATTGCCGATATTTTTGAATACACATCGCAAAAAATGCCGAAGTTCAACTCAATAAGTATCTCCGGTTACCACATGCAGGAAGCCGGTGCAACGGCAGATATTGAACTTGCCTACACTTTGGCTGACGGTTTGGAATATTTGCGTACCGGTGTAAATGCCGGAATGGATATCGACAGTTTTGCTCCTCGATTATCATTTTTTTGGGCAATCGGAATGAACCATTTTACCGAAATTGCAAAAATGCGTGCCGCTCGTATGCTTTGGGCGAAAATTGTAAAACAATTCAATCCGAAAAATCCGAAGTCCATGGCACTGAGAACACACAGCCAAACTTCGGGTTGGAGCTTAACCGAACAAGATCCTTTTAATAATATTACGCGAACTTGCATTGAAGCAACGGCTGCAGCACTAGGACACACGCAATCACTTCATACCAATGCACTTGATGAAGCCATTGCTTTACCGACCGATTTTTCTGCACGAATAGCCCGAAATACACAAATTTATTTACAGGAAGAAACCGGCATCACTAAATCACTTGATCCGTGGGCAGGTTCGTATTACGTTGAAAAACTGACACATGAAATTGCACACAAAGCTTGGAAATTGATTGAAGAAGTTGAAGAACTCGGCGGTATGTCAAAAGCTGTTGAAACCGGCATTCCGAAAATGCGAATTGAAGAAGCTGCTGCCCGCAAACAAGCGCGTATTGACAGCGGAAAAGATATTATTGTAGGCGTAAACAAATACAAACTTGAGAAGGAAGATCCGATTGATATTCTGGAAGTTGATAATACGGCTGTTCGGCTTTCGCAAATCGAACGTTTGAAAAAACTAAAAGCCGAACGCAACAACGAAGATGTTCAAAAAGCACTTGGTACGATAAGCGAAAGTATGAAAACGGGTAAAGGAAATTTATTGGAACTTTCCGTTATTGCCGCACAAAAAAGAGCTACATTAGGCGAAATTTCCGATGCAATCGAAAAAATAACCGGAAGATACAAAGCCGTTATCCATTCAATATCCGGCATTTATTCATCTGAAAGCAAAAACGATATGAGTTTTGAAAAAGCAAAAGAACTGGCTGATAAATTTGCCGAACAAGAAGGTCGCCGACCGCGAATTAT
>JANTGL010000178.1 GCA_024762915.1 Bacteroidales bacterium
CGTGCAACATCATCGTAAGGTTCCGGAATTCCCATTTGATGAGCAAAGTTACCGCCCATATCCAAAGAATAATCCGGATCAATAATCATATCGCTTTTAAATCTCATACGATAAATATATGCTGCAACAGAAGGAATACGAGCAAGAATATCCGTAGCATCTTCATACATATATTCCCAAGCATCCATTTTATTGAATTTGCCTGATGCATAATATTTTGCAAATTTTGATTCTTGTTGCATTGATAATAAGGCCGCTGAGAACATTGCCATGGGATGTGTTCCTCCGGGCATATCTCTCAATAAATCAACAACATATTGAGGAAGTTGCCTTCTTTGTTTAAAATCTTCAACAACTTCTTCAGCTTCTTTTTGGGTCGGAACATCACCGGTTAATAAGAAAAACCAAAAACCTTCGACGTAAGGATAATCTTTTCCCTTAGGTTTCGGCATAATTTCCATTACTTCGGGAATTGTTTTCCCTCTGAAACGAATCCCTTCAAATGGATCAAGATAAGAAATATCGGTAGTTAATCCTTTAACACCGCGCATTCCGTTAATGGCCTGAGCAACTGTTACTTCTCCCACTTTAACATCACCGTATTCTTTTAATAATCTTACGGTACGAGGTCTGTGAGCTTCAATTTTTTCTTTAAGTCTGTTTTTTAAAGTTGACATGATAATATATTTTAATTTTTAAAAAGTCAAGTATTTTTGAATATCTAAAGTTATATAAACTAAGTTCAAAATCATCATATTTTAAATATATTTAACAACACAAAAAAACATATTTAAAAACATATGCTCATAATCGCCTACTTGTCAGGAAATTAAAAGGGCAGATAATAATATCCGCCCTTTCATAAAAATAATTGTTTGTTTACTATTTTCTGATTATTTTAAATTCTGTACGTCTGTTTTGTTGATGCTGTTTTTCGGTACAGTTAAGCCCTTTACCTCTTCCTCCTTCACAAGCACAATCATTCACCGGCTGTGTTTCACCGTATCCCTGCCCGTTTATTCTGGTCGGTTTAGAAATACGTTTCTTTATATAATCTGCTGAAGCTTTTGCTCTTCTGTCAGATAAATGCATGTTATAAATTGAAGATCCTCGACAATCGGTATGTGATGATAATTCTATTTCCATTGTCGGATATGCATTCATAATTTTAACAATTTTATCCAACTCAAGCGCTGCATCCGGACGAATATTGTATTTATTGAAATCAAAATAGATCGGATTAATTTCTATTATTTTACCCAAATCACCGCCTATTGAAATTTTATTCATTTGAATCTCGGTATTAAATTCCCCGAATTTACTTAAAATTTGCTTAAAATCTACAGTTTTAGATGCGTAACCTTCTTTTTCAGTAATAAATGTATAGTCAATGCTGTCGTATAATTTATTTTTGGGTAATTTGATTAAAAATTGTCCGTAATCGGAAGATGTTATGGTTTCTTTCTCAGCTGTTTTATTGTTTATTGAAATAATCTTAACAGTTGACAATTTTTCTTTACTGTCAGTATCAACAATGAGTCCGGAGATAATAAAGTCCGGCAGTTTTTCAAGAATCAAATCTTGAGAAACAGAAGATTTTCCTTTTGTATCAATATTTTTTTCATCGGTTTGATATTTTGGTTTTTCTGCTTCAACAACATACAGTTCATTTTGATGTGCTTTAAACTCATAGATCCCCTTATCATCCGTATTAACTATTTTTACGGGATTATTTTCCTGATCAAGTAATGAAACATTGGTATTTGCCAATATATTTCCGTAGTTATCTTTAACTTTTCCTTTAATAATAATATCAAATAAAAGCTGTTTAACAAGTTTAAATGAATAAATATCATCATTTCCTTTTCCGTCTTCTCTGTTTGAAGAAAAGAACCCGCTTTTCATTGTATCATTAATGATAAATGCAAAATCATCAAAATTGCTGTTTATCGGAACACCAAGATTTTGTGGTTGTAACCATTCTGATTCTGATTTTTTTGTCATAAAAATATCCAAACCGCCGAGTCCGGGATGACCGTCAGAAGCAAAAAATAAGATTCCGTTTTTATGAATAAAAGGAAACATTTCATTACCTTCCGTATTAACGGGTTTCCCCAGATTTAAAGGTTTATTCCATGTTCCGTCAGCATTCCTTGTGCTGACATAAATATCGGTACCGCCAAATCCGCCGGGCATATCCGATGCAAAATACATGGTTTTACCGTCATCTGTTAATGCCGGATGACCGACTGAATATTCGCTGTTATTAAAGTTTAAAGAAACCGGTTTTTGCCATTTTTTCCCTTCCTTTTCAGAGGTATAGATTTGAAGTTTAACAACACCGTCTTTACTTTTATTTTCATAGTTATTTAAAGTAAAGGCCATAAAATTTCCGGTTTTGTCAAAACTTGACGGACCTTCATGATATTTTTTATTAAACTTTTTCTTAAACTGCTTGACATTTTTCAATTGTGATCTCTGAATATCAGCAATATACAAATCTAAGAAAGGCAATTCATTCCAATTCCAAATGCGCTTAAATAATTTTGCACTCGGTCTGGTTGAAGCAAAAACAATTTGATTTTTTCCGTAAAATGACGTTCCGAAATCTTGTGCGGACATATTAATATCGATATTTTTAATCTTAAATTGTTCTCGATCGTTTAATAAATCATTAATTATTCCCTTATTTTGAACAAACATTTTTGCCCGACTGTCCCCTTTTTCCAACTGAAAAAATTTATTCATCCAAGTATCGGCTTCATCATATTTTTGATTTATTTTCAATATTGAAGCATAATTATAGATATCTTCGCTGTTGCTTTTATCTGAATGTGCAATTTCATCATAATATTTTTCCGCATTAAAATAATCACCGGTTTTAAGATAACTTTCAGCTAATTTCCGCTTTAATTCAACGGATTTATTTGTTACTCCTTCAAATTTATTGATACACTCTTCATAAGAATAAACATCATATGATTTTTCACCTTTTTTAATTTTTTTGGTTTGTGCATTTCCTGCAAATGCATAAAAAATAACAAAGACTAAAGTAATATATTTTATTGTTTTCATTTTTTTCATTTAAAATATTAAAAATATCTGGGTGAGCGAATTTTTTCTTCAGCTTTATAAATAAAATCATATCGTAACATAATTTCATGACTTCCGCCGTTATAAACCATCGTTGTATTGGTAAAGGACCAATCAAAAGAATAACCCAATGTAAATTGATCCGTGATATTAATTCCGGCTAAAATTCCGACGCCATCACCGGTTCTGAACATTCCTCCGAAAGAAAATTTATCGTTAAAAATAACACTTGCAGTAACATCTCCTTCAACAGGAGCACCATTGGTCATTTTCAAAAATAGGGTTGGTTTTAATTTTATGTTTTCCGACAAATCAAATACACTTCCTGCAATAAAAAAATAATGGCGATGCTCGGAAGTTAAATTCGTTCCCCCGGATGTTGTGTTGGCTATAAAATCATTCTCTAACAATTTAGGTACCGAAAGGCCGACATAATATCTGTCAGTATAATAATACATTCCGAAACCGAAATTAGGTAATAATTTACTTTGAATATTTGCTGCAAAAGAAGGATCCGCAGCATCGTCCAAGTTCAATTCAGATAAATTATTATTCATTAAATTTAATCCGCCTTTTAATCCGAATGCTAAACTTGCTTTTTTCGTAATTTTAATTTTATATGAAAAATCGGCATAAAATGACGTTTTATTAACAGGACCGATTTTATCATTAACAAAAGATAAACCGACACCCGTATTTTCAAAAGCTAAAGGTGTGTGAAGAGTTAAAGTCTGTGTAACAGGTGCTCCCGGAAAACTGACCCATTGAGAACGATGTAAACCTGTTACCGTTAAGGCGTCTCGACTGCCGGCATAGGCAGGGTTTACTGCCAATGTATTGAACATATAATGTGTAAACATAGCATCTTGTTGTGCTTGTGCACCATAAGCAAGAAGAAATATGAATGCTGTTATTATTAATTTTTTCATTGTTCTTATTTTTTATAATGATGAAAGGGAGAGAAGAAAATTTCTTCCCTCCGCATTCTAATTTTATCTGTTTAAATAGATATATCCTTTAATCGGTTTTTGATCTTTTCCCAATTTCAAAATATAGAAATATGTTCCCTCCGGTAATTCATTTCCTCCGACTGTAACTCCGTACATAGATGTTCCGTCCCAATTATTTTGATATGAATTTGCTTCATAAACTTTATTTCCCCATCGGTTAAAAATTAAGATGCTGTTATCAGGATAAGTTTCCAAACCTCTGATGACAAATACATCATTCGTACCGTCACCGTTAGGAGAAAATCCTTCAGGAATTTGAAGTTCGGATAATATTACATCAGAAACTGTCGGGTCATCCGGTTCACCGTCTCCGTTATTATCAACATCTGCCGGATTATTCGGATCATCGGATTCATCAGTAACTTCAGTATTATGAATATCATGTCCTGTCCCTACGGCAGTATTAATAACCTGTCCGGAAGCAATATCTTCTGCAGTTATTATATGAGTTGCCGTTACTGTTTCTGATTCTCCGGGTAATAATTGAGCAATCGGACTTCCGTCAATATTATCTGCATTATCATCTGTAATGACAATATCATACAGAGTCATATTACCTGTATTCAGCACTTCAATTTCATAATTTATTTCGGCACCTTCTTCTATCATCTCAGGTAAAGTTGCCGTTTTTAAAACGGACATAGAAGGACTGAACTCAGGTGTAGGAGTATTTGTATCGGAATTATCAGAACTATCAGGATCGGGTTCATTACCGCTTACTGTTGCCGTATTGGCATAATCACCGTCTTCATATACTGTTACGGTAATATTTAACACGGCAGTTCCTGAATTTAAGATATTTCCTATATTCCAAATACCGGTATTTACATCATAAGCTCCTGATCCGTCATCAGATACATAGGTATATCCTGAAGGCATATTATCGGTAACAGTAACACCTGTTGCATCACTCGGACCGGAATTTGAAACTGTCAAAGTAAAAATTATTTGATCTCCCGGTTCCGGATTAGAATTATTTACGGTTTTTACAACCGATAAATTTGTTAATGCATCATCGTCCTGAATAGTAACCGTTGCTTGTTGTGTTCCGTTTTCGATTGCTCCTCCGCCTGTTACTGAAGTAATATCCGTAATGACGGTTTCTGAACCTTCATAAATCGCATCATCTTGTGCAGTAATGTCTGTCGTTCCGGTCGTATTTCCGGCTGTTATCGTAATGGAATTTACTACGGTATAATCCGTTCCGTTTGTAGCCGTTCCCGTATACCCGAGATTGACCGTTACATTTTCGTATGTTGCATTGCTTAATGTTGCAGTCAAAGTAGATACACCGCCGTTTTCTGCAATTGTTAAAGGATCTGCAGAAAGTGATACCGTCGGTATATCCGCACTGTCATCTATCGTTACCGTTGCTTGTTGGATTCCGCTTTCAGAAGCTCCGCCGCCTGTTACGGATGTTATATCCGTAATTACGGTTTCTGAACCTTCATAAATTGCATCATCTTGTGCTGTTATATCTGTTGTTCCGGTTGTATTGCCGGCTGTTATCGTTATTGAATTTGCAACATTGTAATCAGTTGAATTTGTTGCAGTTCCCGTATATCCGAGATTGACCGTTACATTTTCGTAAGTCGCATTGCTCAATGTTGCTGTTAGTGTTGATACTCCGCCGTTTTCTGTTATTGAAGTCGGACTTGCACTTAATGTTACTGTCGGCATATCCGCACTGTCATCAATCGTTACGGTAACTTGCTGTGTTCCGTTTTCACTTGC
>JANTGL010000179.1 GCA_024762915.1 Bacteroidales bacterium
ATTGATACGATGTTGTTCGGTGCTTTTTTAACCAAATGGAATGCTGTTAATTTATCAACCGACACAATCGGAATAACCGGTTATTTAAACAGTGATACCTATAATAATTATACTGAAATTGAACTTCCTTTCATCTATCAATCCGATGAAATACCTGATACGCTGAACATTATTTTTACTTCTTCAGGATTTAACGGAAACGATGGCAGTAATTTGTATATTGACAGTATTTCGATGCTTAACGGTGAAGTAATATCTCCTACCTTATGTTTTCCGGCAACGGATATAACATCCTCAGAATTTACAACACACTGGATGACAATTCCGAATGCCGTAAGTTACAGTATCGATGTTTCGGATAATTCCGATTTTTCCTCATTCATAAGCGGTTATGAGAATTTAAACACAGGAACAGATACTTTTACCGTAGTTTCCGTTACACCCGGCACCTATTATTATCGTGCAAGAGTAAATTATAGTTCAGCAACAAGTATTAATTCAAATACGACAGAAGTTGTCGTTGAAGCTTCCGGAATAACTAATTTGTATTATGACAGATTTAAAATATACACAGCAGGCAATAAAATTATTACCGATTTTCCGTTTGAAGGCATTAATACACTAAAACTTTATTCCCTTGACGGAAAATTAATCAATCAAATTACGACGACTGAAAATATGGCTGAATTCCAAGTTGATTTTTCAGGTATTTATATCATTCAAATATCTGTAAATAAGCAAAATATCAGCAAGAAAATAAGTGTCTTTTTTTAATATCTTTTAATCAGAACATGCTTCAAATTAATAAATCCTATTGGGAAAATCTTTATAAAAACAATCAACTCGGATGGGACATCGGGTATATCAGTACACCGCTGAAAGCGTATTTTGATCAACTTACAAATAAGGAACTTCGTATATTAATTCCGGGAGGCGGAAGCGGTTATGAAGCAGAATATCTTTATAATAAAGGATTCTTACAAACTTTTTATTTGGATTATTCGGAAGAAGCTGCTAAAAACTTTAAAAAAAAATCACCTGATTTTCCTGCTGAAAATATTATAAAAAAAGATTTTTTTGAACATACCGGAAAATATGATTTAATATTGGAATTGGCATTCTTTACATCCGTAATCCCCGAAAACAGAGAAAAACTTGCCGATAAAATAGTCGAACTTTTAAAACCCGGCGGTAAATACGTCGGTGTTTTTTTTAACCACGAGTTTAAATTAAACAAACCGCCTTTCGGTGCCATGAAAGAAACGTATTTGGAACTGATAAAAGATAAATTTAAAGTTAAAACCTTTGAAATTGCATATAATTCGATAAAACCAAGAGCAGGCAGGGAGTTATTTTTTATATTTGAGAAATAAAAATTATTCCGGTAATTTTCTCAACATCATTAATTCATAATCACTGAAATCAATAAATTTATATTTTCGATATAGATTTATTGCAATTGTATTTTCTTTATGAACTTCCAGTTTTACCTGATAACCGATTTTCTTAATTTCTTTGATACATTTATCCATCAATATTTTTGATAATCCCTGTCCCTGAAAATCAGGATGAATGCCGAAATGATGCAAAAATGTTCTTCTGTTATCGTGTGTCAACCAAAACGTACCTATAATTTTATCATTTTTTATCATTAAAGTCAAATTCCCGCCTGCATTTATTGTTCTCATAATCACCTCATTATCATCACTTCGCTCCTCTCCGCCCATTCCTGTGAGTTTCCATAAATTCATAATTTCATCAAAATCCTCGGGAAGATAATCTCTGTATATTATTCGATTATTTTCTTTCATAAGTTCATAATTTTGAAGATGTCCGAGATTGCAAATGGTCATTTTATTCCGTAAATTTAAAAACACAAGATTGCTTATCCGAACTTGCAATAAGTTTAAAGAATTTTCTTAAATCATTATAATCGGCAGCAGGAAAAGTTCCTTTGTACATAATTAGTTTTCGAATATAAAACAACTTATGATTTTCAACTTTTGTTTCAGCTGTAAAATTTCCGAATTCAGATTCATATTCAAGGGTATCGGGAATGTATTCAGGTATTAAATTATTCGGAAGTTCGTAAATTAAAGTGTCAATATCCGTATACGGAAACCTTAAATTTATATTTGATTTTCTGTTTTTCAGCCGTTTAGGAATCTGTTTTTTTTGATTTAATAAATTCGGTTTTAAAAACAATCTGCCTGAACTTACCGAAGCATAATTCTTTACATTAATTCTTAAGTTTTCATTTGCCGAAGGAATCTCATCTTTAAGGTAATTATATTCAAAGTTTTCAATTGAAATACCCGGTAAAGAAATACGTTTTTTTATAATTTTTTCTTTTTTCACATCCGGTAAATCAAATAAAAAGGAAACATTATCATACTGCAATCCTTTATATTCAGTATGAATTTTTGCTTCAATATCTCCGTTTACGGATAATTTAATTTTTACTGTTCTTATTTGAGTATTAATTTCTTCGGAATAAGTCGTTGTATGCACTAATTTCCCGCCGTTTTGAGTTATTATAAGAGCATTCCTGTCATCCGTATAATCACCTAAATAGCCGAACGGTATTTTCTGATTTGTACATTCCAACCAAACTGTGTCCTTTTCTGAAGGAACACATAAAATAACATGATTAAATTGCGGAGACGGAAAATCTTTCACAAGAGGAGATGCATTTCTTCCGGCATTAATAATTGTATAATATGATTTTATACCTGCAATATTTAATAATGATTTTGTATAATAAGCTAAAGCTTTACAATCACCGTATCCGTTTGCATCAGTCACAGATGCTTCAAAAGGTTGCCATCCTCCGATTCCTAACTGAATACTTACATAGCGAGTTTTATTTTGCATGTATTTATAAATTGCTTTTGCTTTTTCTTTATCATCCTTTAAATCTTTTATTAAATTTTTTATCTCTGAAACAGTTTCTTCCGGTAATTGATCTCTGCCCTTGTTTAATTTATATATCCATTCACCGAAATCTTGCCACGTATCCGTTTTACCTTCGTATCCTTCTAATTTAAAATTTACGGGAGCAATTAAAACAGAGGGAACAATATTCAAAAGTGAATAATTATACGGTTCATGTATAACCGGTTTCATGTTTTCAATTGTCCACGTATTTTTAGAATTTCTAACGTTAACTTCAGAGACCTTTTTTTTATCAAAATTGATTTCTTTTGTTTTGTATTGATAATCAGAAGATGAACTTACATTCAGAATAGCTTTTTCAACAGCTAAATAATATGCATTTACGGGATACCAATCAGGAAAAGATAAAATACCGTCGAATTGCAGTTCAATTTCATATTCTACGGTATAAGGCGGATTCAATGCCGGTTTTTCAACATATTTCAGTCTGTTATCACTATATAAGCCTTCATAATTTGAAATATCTTTTATATCTTTTTTCTTAACGACATCAACTAAAAATCCGTCTTTATCATAATATTTACCTTTCAGAGAAACAAATTTGATTAATTTATCATAAAAGGCCGTAATATAAGCATGATTTTCTCCGCTTTTATTCAGAATAGTTACAATCTTCTTAATTTTGTATGTTGCATCTTCATTATTTCTGATATTAAGATCGGTTTGAGAAAATCTGATAACAGCATCTGCATGAATTTTTAAACTGTCGGGAATTAAAGAAACTGAGTATTTATTCTGTGTAAAACCGGAAACAGTCAGTAATAAGAGAATAAAAACAATGTATTTTCTATTGAATTTTATTTTCATCATATTATTTTCATATTTTCTTCAAAACAATTTTTTCATTTTGTTTTTTTATTACCAAATCGTAGAAATTTTTTAATGCCTTATAGCTGTCATACTGAAATACCGGTTTATTAATACGAAAAATACTGATTACCTGAAACATATTTCCGGCACTTGAAACCTGATAATGAAATTGTGCAGTTCTGCCGGGAAGTGAGAATGCCGTATTTTGAGGTTTCTCAGCTATTTCATAGCCTTCCGGAAGAGTATATTGAAAAATTACTTTTTCATAATAAGGATATGCATAATCAACGGGATATTTTCGATCATCTAATTTAAAAGGATTAATTGTTCTTTTTTCATTTAATAAAGGAGTCAAATAAATCATATTCCCCGCAAATGTCACATTATCAACCGTTTCAAATTGATACGATTTAATTAATGGTTTATTAATATCATCGATATTTTTAAAATGAACATCAGATATTTCAGCATCAGAAGTGTTATCAATAAGATTTGATATATACTCTTCCTCACTGCCGCTTTGAATAATATCATCTCTGATATCATAAGCAGCATACTCTTTATAAGTTTTAGTAACCTTTCCGGTTAAATTTTCATTCGGATTTATTGTAACCGAATATAAATAAGTTTCTTTATATTTCTGAGATGGGACAATACTAATTTCATCAAAATTTGGTGTTCCTACAATTCTCCCGGTTCCGTTTAAACATCTTTCCGGAAGCATACCCATCGGAAGATCGTCCTCAGTTGCATCAATAAAATATTTTTTTCCGTCAATTATAACTTCCGCTATTACATAATTAAATGAGGATAAAGAAGGATGTGTCGGAAAAATTATCCCGTTGTTACGCGTACTTAAAACAACCGGATTAACAGTAATTGTTCTGGATTTTAACATGTTGATTAACAGCATATTTATATCAGCAGAATTCCCTTTCTTTTCGTCTAAAACAACATTCAACTTATCTGTAATGTATTTGCTGTTATAGCCGTTCCATTTAATATTTTTTGTAATGTATGAATAAATTGCTTGTAATTCATCAAGTTTAGTTTCTGCATCTTTACAAATTTTTTCTGCAGTTAATTTAATTTTTGAAGTCGAATTTAATTGTTTTCCGAAATAAGAACTTTGGGATAATTTTTTATTTACGTCATTCCATGAAGTTGTATAATAACTGACTGCTTGCCTCGGGTAACTGATTGTATTAAGTTCAAAATCCAGTGCTGTCATATAATTTTCAGCTGTTGTTATATAAGGTTCTTCGATAAATGCAGGAATATTTAATGCTGTCCATGTTGTTAATGAACTGTTTGACTTGTATTCAATAGTCCCTCTTTCAATATATCCCATTTGACCGGGACCGGTTTTATATTCAACCGAAAATGTCTCATTTCTGTATTCGTTTTTTTCATTCAAAATAATATTATCATAACCTTTTTGATTTCTGTGATACTTGAAATATTCAGGTACTAAAGTAGAATATTCACTATACTTTACGGGTATTTCATATTGAAATTGCCATCCTCTCAAATTGAATATAAAATCAGAACTTATTTTATATTCCAAATCAATAACACTTCCTTCTTTTACATTCGGAAAAGAGGCTTTAGCAATTTTTCGATGTTTGGATTTATTATCATAAAAAATATTCGATTTGTTAATTTTTGTTTCAACAACTTTTCCGTTTTCAAGATTAAATGTTTTTCCTTTGAGAGATGTTACCATTTCTTCTGCACCATGATTACCTATATATAAAGGAATTTCAAAGTCTGCATAACCGGATGCATCTTTTTTAAATATTTTAATTCTTAAAGTTCTTTTAAAAATAATTATAAAATCATTTATTTGATTATCATATTCAAAATAAGAATACCCTTTATCAAATAATATAACCGCTGATGCTGATGAATCCGGCTCATAAAATGTCATTTCTGCTTCTCCCGGATTTAATTTTCCGAATTTATGCTTTATTTTTTGAGCTTCAATATTTGAA
>JANTGL010000180.1 GCA_024762915.1 Bacteroidales bacterium
AGCCGTAACAAAATTATTTGTAACCGTAACTTCATCGTAGTTTGAACAAGAGGCAAAATCTACCATCCAACGATAAATATTGTCGTTTAATCCGATATTTGTTACCGTTGCATCATTTTCTAAGGTATTTGAAAAAGTTCCGCTTCCGGAAGTTACCGTCCAATGTCCCGTTCCTACGGAAGGATTAACAGCAGCAAGAGTAACTTCACCGTTACAAGTTTCCTTGTCAGGACCGGCATTTGCCGTTGAAGGTGTATTTTTTGTAATAATGACATAATCGGTATGCACACAGGCACCGTGTGTAATTTTCCATTCGTAAGTATTATCGCCTGTTACCAAGCTGGAAACGCTTGTATTCGGTTGTGAAGCATCGGCAAAAGTTCCGCTTCCTCCGGTAACTCGCCATTCTCCTGTTCCCGGTGAAGGGTTATTTGCGTTGAGCGTATAATTATCCGTGCAAGTTACATCGTCAACACCGGCATCGGCTGTAAAAAAATCGTAGGTAATATCAACGGTATCGGCAGAAGTACAGCCGTAGTAATCAATTGTCCAAATATATTCGTTTAATCCTGTATTTAATGAGTTTACTTGAGTATTGTAGGCATTTATATCATTAAAATTGCCGTTTCCGGATATAACAGTCCAAGTTCCGGTACCGTTTGTCGGATTATTTGCTGCTAAAGTTGCGGAATTATTACAAACGATTTGGTCTGTTCCTGCATTTGCCGCAGTCGGTTTATGACTTGTGATAATGACATTTGCATAATCACTGCAATTACCTCTTTGAACCGTCCATTGTAATGAGTTGGCATCAATTCCCAGTCCTGTAACCGTTGTGTTAAAATCGTGAATATTTCCGAAAACCGGATTTCCGGAAGATGCAACTACCGACCAAGTTCCCGTACCGGGAGACGGATTGTTTGCCGTTAAATCAGCAAAATCATTACAAGTTGTTTGGTCTGTCCCGGCATCAGCGGTGATGTAATTATTTGTTAAAGTCAGAGTATCTTCGGAATTACAAATACCTTTGGTAATTTTCCATTCAAATTTATTAATTCCTGAAGTAAGACCTGCCACATTTGTAGCATTTACGGTAGGATTTGCTATGGTTCCGCTTCCCGAAACCAAAGACCACAGACCACTTTCTCCGGTTCCGAACACATTGGCATTCAATGTATAATCGTTAACGCAGATTTCTTCATCGGCAGCGGTGTATGCCTGTGTGGGATAATTATTTTGAATAATAACGGCATCATCGTAAGTGTTTGTTCCGTTTGTAATTGTCCATTTTAATTCGTTGAAACCGCCGATGACGTTTGTAATTTGTGTATTATATAAAGTTTCTTCAATAATTGTACAAGAACCGCTTATGACCGACCAAGTTCCGGAATAACCCGAAGGCGGCGGATCGGCAGCTAAAACAGTATTATCCGTGCAAATTTCTTGGTCCGGACCGGCATTTGTTTGAGAAAAAGAAAAAATATTCAGAAAAATAATAAAAATTCCCGTTAAGGATAATAATTTCAGTTTCATAGTTTAGGAATAAATGTGTTGTTGCAAAGATAAGACAAAAAATTTTAAAATAAGTTGCAAATATACTACTTATAGTAGTGTTTTCTTAATTCTTTAATTGTGTTTATAATGTTATATACGGTAGTTTCTATTTCCGGCGGTATTTTTAATATTTTTTTTTGGCTTTCATCATTATTTAACATTAAGGAAACAGCAAAATATAAAGGTTTATATTTATCTTTGAGTTTTTGACCTGTTTCCGTATTATTAAATAACCGCCAAACTAAATTTGTTTGACTGTGAATTAATAAATGCAATATAAAAAGTTCGTCTGTAACATCCAAATTTTCAGACAACTCCATAACATTTTCATAAATACCTTCCGTTTTTCCAAGCCACAAACGAATAATGATACTTAATGCTTTTGTTTTATCATCATTAATTATCAATTTCTTAATTAATTCTTGTACTTCTTTTTTGTTTGAAGCTTTGATGTAATATAAGAGTATTAAGTTATGAAGAGCTTTATTATTTTGTTGTTTTACAGCTTTTTTATAAAACTTTTCCGCTAATTTTAATTTTTCTTGCATTTCATATAAAACTGCAAGATTATAAATTGCATCAACATTTCCTTTTTCAACAGCTTTTTTATAAAATTTTTCCGCTAAATCATATTTCTTTTGATAATCATATAATACTGCAAGATTATTATATGCATCAAATTTTTCTTTTTCAATAGCTTTTATGTAATACTTTTCAGCTAAACCTAATCTGTTTTGTATCTTATATAAATTTGCAAGATTATATATGGCATCAATATCATCATATTTTATTGCTTCTTTATAATATTTTTCAGCTAAATTCAACTTCATTTGTTTATGATATAACAGAGCTAAATTATAAACAGCATTTTTACTATCCTTTTTTATTGCTTTTAAATAATACTTCTCTGCATCAATAAAATTTCCCTGTTCTGAGAAAATATATGCAATTGTATCTTCTTTTACACCGTCAACTTCATTCGATATTTGATTTGCTTTATACAAAGCATCATCATAATTACCTTTATTAACAAATTTTTGAATATTTTCTAATATTTCAGAAGATTTTTTCGGTAAAGTTTCTTTTAAATTAAAATTTAATGTTTCTAATTTTAAAGTTTCATCAATTAATAAATCACGTTCATTAAAACTTACATATTTTGATTGAGCCAAAGACTTAGTAAACATACATAAATGATCCTGATTTTTTTCACCTTTCTTTAAATCAGAAAGATGTTCAGATATTAATTTTTTAATATCTTGTTTATTATACCAATTTTCAAGAAATACAGTAAGCCATTTAGCTTTTCTTTTATCAACGGGATTTCCCTGTGTTACAATAATCCACATATTAAAAAAACGTTCCGAGAGACGATATAAATGATTTTTTTTACCCGTTTTAATTATTTCAACAATACCGATATCAGAAAGTTTTTTCAAATTAGCCGAAAGTAATTTACTCTCAATTTTAGTTGGTTTAACCAAATCTTTAATACTTACGGCTTCCCAAAAAAATGCCAACTTTGTAACAATCTTTTTCTCAATTGCAGGCAAAGAACCCAAACGTTCCTGATATAAAGGTGTCATTCTGTCCATAATCATTTTAATATAGGCATAACCGTTTTGTTGCGGACGATTTATCAATAAATTAATAAAAAACTGCAAAGTTCTCGGAAGCCCGTCGGTAAGAATTCTGACAGTTTCTAATTGCCCCGGATTATTATTTACAAAATTCTTAATCTCAACCTCATTTAATACCTTTGCCCAATGTAATAAAAGAGTTTCAATTTCATTTTTGCTTAATTCCTCCAACCTTATTATTCTGAAAAATTGATAAAAGGGCATATCGTAACGCCAAAAATGCTCACTCATTTTTGTGCTTCCTCCAATTATTTTAACATCATCAAAATTCAATAAAGTTTCTCTTAAAATTTTAGCATCATTTTTAAAACTTGAAAAGATATTATCGACATTATCAATAAGCAAAAGCAATTTTTTGTTTTTTTCTCTTATTGCATCTTGTATTTTACTGAATAATTTTCTTGAATATTCACCATAATCATTCGGAATATCCAATGTGTCGGTATCAGGCAAATTATAATAACTTTGCTCCTTTAGAATACGTATTACTTCTTCCCACAAATCAAATAAACGATGAATTCCGCTTTGTTCTTCCGGAAAATTAATAACAACAAATTTCTTTTGTAAAAATTCGTTATTTAAAACTTCGCATTCAATACGTTTTAATAAAGTAGATTTACCGCTGCCTCGTCTTCCCAAAATTAAAAAATGCTGAACCGAACCCTGCATATCATCATTAATCAAATCATACAGAATTAATTCAAAATCTTTCTTTCTTACAATGAAATTATTCTTAACAACACCACAATCAATCTCATTTGCAGATTGATAAAAATTAAAATTTACGGAATTAGAATTTAACATGGTAAAATAGGATTTTTATACAACCAATATTCTTTTATAAAAGGAGAAATAAAACGATATATATTATTATCCTCCGTAAGATAACCGTCTTTTACAAGTTCGTCAATCAAATCTTTGAAATTATCAGCTATGTTTTTATCATCCGCAGCTAAATTATAAATTTCCTGAATTGAAAGTTTTTCTTTATGAGCAATACATGTTAAAATAAGATTAACAAAAGGATACTTTTTTCCCGAATAACTTTTTAAACGTTCTGTCCAATCATCAAAATCAGACGTATTTTTAATCACATTATCAAAAGCAATATCAATAATTGTTTCATTTATATCTGTAATTTCCTTGATAAATGCAATTTTATCAATTTCTTGCAACATTAACTGCAAAAAATACGGCAACAAATATTTTATTTTGTCAATTAAATAAGATTGTAAATCATCGTTATATTGAATTGTAGCATCTTTGGTAAGTTGGTTGATAAGATTAAATGCTTCATTTTCAATTAAAGGCGGAATATAAAAAGGTTCAATGTCATTAATTAATTTTGGTCGTCCGATTTCTTTTACTATATAATGTAACCCTATTGAACCCGCAAAAACAAAAATTATATTATTTAATTTGTCATTATGTCTTATTTCTCTTAATTCGTGTAATAGACTTCTTGCTTCCTTATACTCATCCAAATTTTTTAAATTAAGTATTACTTCAACAAATTCATCAATAAAAAGTATTATTTTAATATTTTCTTTCGCAATTTCATGTAATAAATCAATAACTTCATCATAATAATTTTCAAACTCTTTTTCTATTTCAATTTTATTTAGTCCGACACTCTTAATATTATATTTTTTTGACCATTTTGAGAAAAGTGTTTTTGCTTTTTTTATCCTGCTCATTTTTTGAATAAGCATATAAAAAATACGTTTATAAAATAAATTTTTAGATAAAGCACCTTCAACATCTTCATATATACAAAAAAAATTATCAGGTGCATTAGCAACTAAATCTTTCATTATTGATGTTTTTCCCACTCTTCTCGGTGCAACAAAAAGAACATCGACACCTTTATTCATATATGACCAAAAATAGTCATTTATTTTTTCACGTCTAAAATAGTATTCTCCTGTTACGGCATCTCCTGTTTTAGTTTTTGGTTGTTTCCAATTCTTCATAACTATATTTTAACAATATTTTTATTGGCAAATATACTTAACAATATTTTAATTGTCAAATAATTTAACAACTTTTTTATTGTTACTTAAATATAATTTTATCTTGAACTTTATAAAATACTGATTTATAATGATATAAATAAAGTATCATTAAAATTCAAAACTCAACTGAAAAGCTTCTTCATTATTTTGATTATCCAATTGCGTAACCGATAAACCGATTAAACGAACCGGATTATAAGTAAAATCAACTTCATTGAACAGTTCATCGGTTAAATTCATTACGGTGTTGATATCTTTAATTTTAAAATTGACGGTTTTGCTTCTTGTAATTTGTTTAAAATCTGAATATTTAACTTTCAACGTAATCGTTTTACCGTAGGTATCGGCTTTTTTACATCTTTCTAATAAACTTTCGGCAATTTGTTCGGTGCGTTCGTAAATGTTTTCAATGTTATAAATGTCTTCCGAAAATGTTCGTTCTGTTCCGATTGATTTTCGTATTCTGTCCGGATTTACTTCTCTGTTATCGATTGCTCTTGCAATGTGATAATAATAATTGCCTTGTTTGCCGAAATGT